>NZ_POYH01000080.1:114993-128305 GCF_002899995.1 Acinetobacter sp. AKBS16
ATGAGTTCGGTCATGCTTTACATGGCATCTTATCAAACACACGCTATGCAAGTCAGTCCGGAACTTCTGTCGAGCGTGATTTTGTAGAAGCACCTTCTCAAATGTATGAAGAGTGGGCACGCCGTAAAGAAACCTTATCTAAAGTGGCCGATTATTGTGATCCAGCTTGTCCACGTGTTGACGATGAATTAATTGCCCGTTTAAAAGCAGTACATAATTATGGCCGTGGTTTGCGTTATGCGCGTCAGACGCTTTATGCACAATATGACATGGCACTTCATACGGCAGGTGCCTTAAAAGTAAAACCTTTAGAAACTTGGCAAAAAATGGAAGCTGCTACAGCCTTAGGATATGTGCCAACAACAGAGTTTCCTGGACAGTTCGGGCATTTAATGGGTGGATATCAGGCAGGTTATTACGGTTATATGTGGTCTGAGGTTTTAGCGCTAGACATGCTTTCTGCTTATGGTGACAACCTGAATAACCCACAAGTGGGACAACGTTATCGTCAGACGATTTTATCGCAGGGTAGCCAAAAACCGGCAGCTGAATTGGTTAAAGATTTCCTTGGTCGTGATCCTGACAATAAAGCATTCTTTAACGAAATTACCGGACAACGGGTTAAATAAGGAATTATCACTATGCTGGCATATGTTATTCGGCGTTTATGGCAGATGATTCCGACCATGTTGGGAGTAGTGCTGCTTATTTTTATCTTATTTAATTGGGTCGGTGGAGATCCTGCCTATATTTTGGCAGGTAAGATGTCTAACCCTGAGCAGATTGAAAATATCCGTAAACAGTTAGGTGTTGATCAACCTTATTATGTTCAACTTTGGATTTTTATTAAGCAAATTCTTACTTTTGACTATGGCGCAAGTTGGAGCACAGGTGAATCCGTTTCACAAATTATCTTAACCCGATTAGGACCGTCGCTCACACTTTTAATTCCACTCACCATTTTACAAACAGTTATTTCAATTATTTTAGCATTGGCTGTAGCGGCGGTACGTGGCTCTCTAACTGATCGTATGGTCATGATGTTATGTACCATCGGGATGTCGATTAGTATTTTGGTTTACATTATTGTTTTTCAATATGTTCTGGCTTATCAACTGAGCTGGTTTCCAGTACAGGGATGGAGCGATAGTTTTACCGACAATTTATTTAAGTTTTCCTTACTACCAATTCTAATCATGCTGGTGGTGAGTATTGCACCTACTTTACGTTTATATCGTAGCTTTGTGCTTGATGAGGTAAATCAGGATTATGTGAGAACCGCACGTGCTAAAGGTGTAGGGGAAAGCCGAATTTTAAGTGTGCATGTTCTACGTAATGCCTCAATTCCGATTATTACTGATGTGATGTCAAATTTACCGGCATTATTGATAGGTGCATTTTTAATTGAACGCTTTTTTGGTATTCCCGGTATTGGTCGTGAAGTGATTATTGCTGTAGAGCGTAGTGATTTTCCTGTCATCAAAGCCATTACTGTATATATTGCAGCTGCAACCATGATTTTTAATTTGATTGCGGACTTGGTCTACAAAGTGGTTGATCCACGTGTACAGTTGAAGTAGGTGAGTTATGCTGAGTGTTTTATCAAAAAGAAAGTTAGAAACCCAGACCGCTCCTGCTTCAGCGGGGCTATGGCGACTTGCCATGCGTCGCCTTCGGGCCGATAAAATTGCAATGGCATCGCTCATTGTTGTGTTGTTCTATTTGATCGTATTAATACTATCTCTAACGGGTGTGATTGCATCTGATTGGAATAAAGAAGTTGCTGTCAGTTATGCGCCTCCTACATTTATAGGTGCAGATAAGACAACGGAAGCTTTGAAAAGTACAGCCGCTGTAGATGAGGAATTACCGGAAAATCCAGTCGATCCCTTAAAAGACGTAATTCACCAACTCAAGGCTGAAATCAAACAAGAAAAGAGCTCTGGAAGTGCAATTGATTATTATGGTGTAGTTGATCCATTAGCTGATGATATGAAAGCAATTGATCAGCAACTCGGTGGACATTTACTTGATCAGCAAAGTGAACTAAAAAGTACCCTAATTTTTGGTGCTGACAAATGGGGGCAAGACGTCCTTAAAAAAACCATTAAAGGCGCTGAAACTTCAATTATTGTAGGGCTTGTTTCTGCCTTACTGGCAGTCACATTAGGAACGCTTTTAGGGGCAGTTTCAGGTTATTTTGGTGGGTGGGTCGATGATATTCTCAACTGGTTTTATAATATTTTTACTTCCATTCCATATTTATTATTAGTTCTTGCGATTGCTGCTGTACTACAACAAAAGGGCATTTTATCTATTGTTCTGATTTTAGGCTTAACGGGCTGGACAGGTGTCTATCGGTTAATTCGTGCTGAATATATGAAACATACCGCACGCGAATATGTACTTGCAGCTAAAGCCATTGGTGTCGGGCATTTTCGCCGTATGTTTATTCATATTTTTCCTAACGTCAGCCATATTGCATTGGTCCAAATGTCTATTTTGGTGGTTTCTTTTATTAAATCGGAAGTTATTTTGAGTTTCTTAGGGTTCGGTGTGCCAGTAGGCGTAGTGTCTTGGGGCAGTATGTTAAATGAAGCACAAAGTGAACTTCTTTTAGGTAAGTGGTGGCAGCTTGTCGCAGCCTCTGTCGCAATGGCTGTTTTGGTTACGGCATTTTCAATGTTTACTGATGCGCTACGCGATGCATTAGACCCGAAACTAAAATAAGAGGAAATCCAAATGTCAGAACAAGAAAAAAAGACCCCATTACTTCACATTGAAAACTTACGTGTAAGCTTTAAAGGTGAAGATAAACAATATATCGAAACTGTGAAAGGAATTTCCTTTGATATTCCGACCAATACGACTGTAGCTTTGGTTGGTGAATCAGGTAGTGGTAAGTCTGTTACTTCTTTAGCAACTATGGGTTTATTACCTGTGGGCCAAAGCAAGATTGATGAGAAAAGTAAGATTATTTTTGAAGGTAAAGACTTGCTTGGCTTATCGCGTACAGAGATGCGAAAAATCTGTGGCAAAGATATTGCCATGATTTTTCAGGAACCGATGTCATCATTAAATCCGGTTTTTACGGTTGGCAATCAAATTGCAGAAGTGTTGTGTTTACATATGGGTATGAGCCGAAAACAGGCGCGGCAACGTGTTTTAGAGTTGCTTAAAGAGGTCGGTATACCTTCACCAGAAACGAAAATTGATGCTTATCCTAACCAGCTTTCGGGTGGTCAGCAGCAACGTGTCATGATTGCAATGGCAATTGCTTGTGAACCTAAGCTACTGATTGCCGATGAACCGACTACGGCACTTGATGTCACTATTCAAAAACAGATTATTGATTTACTTGAATCATTGCGTCAGCGCCGTCAAATGTCGATGCTTTTTATTACTCACGATTTGGCTTTGGTTGGTGAAATTGCAGATCAAGTGATTGTGATGCGTCATGGTGAAATTAGAGAGCAAGGTACCGCAGAACAAGTTTTGGAACAGCCTAAAGATGTATATACCCGAGCCTTACTTTACTGTCGTCCTCAAATGTCACAACGACCTTATCGTTTGCCTGTAACAAGTGATTTTATGCGACAAGAAAACAATATATTGGTAGAGCAAAGCTTTGATGTTTCAGAAATTCCTGAGCGTAAACGTGGTTTAAATGGCGATGAGAAAATTATTTTAGAAGTAAAAGATCTGAAAAAAAGCTTTTATAGTCGTAAAGGATTGTTTGGCAAAGAAGAATTTCAGGCGGTAAAAGGTGTTTCTTTTAAACTGGCTAAAGGAAAAACGCTTGGTTTGGTAGGAGAATCGGGCTCCGGTAAAACGACTGTTGGGTTATTGCTCATGCGCTTACATCAAGCATCGGGGGGACAGGCTTTAATTGAAGGTAAAGATATTCTTTCTTTAACTGAAAAAGAGTTTGCCAAATATCAAAGGAAGATCCAAATCATCTTTCAAAATCCATATGCTTCACTAAATCCACGCTTTACGATTGGGCAGATCTTATTGGAACCTATGCAAATTCATGGAATTGGTAAAGATGATGCGGAACGTAAGCAAATTGCGCTTGGTTTACTTGAGAGAGTGAATCTGCCTGAACAAGCTTATTATCGATACCCACATGAGTTCTCGGGCGGTCAACGCCAACGTATTGCGATTGCGCGCTGCTTAACGCTAAAGCCTGAAATTCTAATTTGTGATGAATCTGTTTCGGCGTTAGATGTTTCAGTTCAGGCACAAGTACTTAATTTATTACAAGACTTACAAGATGAGTTTGGGCTTAGTTATATTTTTATTTCACATGATTTGTCGGTTGTGAAATATATCTCTGATCAGGTTATGGTCATGAATCATGGTGAAGTTGTTGAAATTGCCAACTCGGATGAGCTCTATGCACATCCGCAACATGACTACACCAAACGACTATTGCAGGCCATTCCACAAGGAATTCAGCACATTTCTTAAGCGTAAAGTTATGTCGTTAAAGGCACTTTCGAGTGCCTTTTTATTTGGTTTATAGAATAAATACTTATAAAATAAGAGATGTAAAAGTAGAGTATTTTATTCCTGCTATGTGTGCCAACTTTAAGCCTTTAACTCTTGCCCAATTGCAGCAACTTCAGTTGCCTGTGGTCGGCTTTAGCTATGCCGATGAGGTTTATCCGGGTGGGACAATGCCATTACTATTCAAATCACCGCAAGGTTTTGAGTGGCGTGAAGTCATGTTCGGTTTGGTTCCTAAATGGGCAGAAGATACGAACATAGCAAAACATACTTATAACGCCCGTCATGAAACGATTTTCCAAAAACCGAGTTTTCAAGAAGCTGCTCTTAAATGTAAGTTCGGTGTAATACCCGTGACGGAGTTTTATGAGAGTAAATATATAAATGATAAACCTGAGCGGTGGGGCGTACGCCGTAAAGATGGACAGGCTTTTTTTATCGCAGCAATCTATGAAATTTGCAAAATGAATGAAACGATTGTCCGTTCTGCGAGTATGTTAACCATGGATGCGATTGATCATCCCATGATGAAAGACTTCCATGAACCGGGTGATGTTAAAAGATCGGTAATTGTGATTCCACATGACCGCTTAGATGAATGGTTAAGTTTAGAAACACCAGATATTTCAAGCTTTATTGAAGGTTTTCCTGTTGAGGAATTTGAATGTTTACATGTTCCTAAAGAGAAGATTATAAAATCTACACCTCAATTAAGTATGTTTGAATAACTGCATTGGAGTTAGGTTATTGGCTTAATTTTTAAGTCAATAACCTTTGAGATTTAATCAATATTCTTACTTAAAGTTTGTACCTGCTCATCTTGTGCCAGATAAGCCAATTCAATTGGTGAGATTACAAAAGTTGAGTTATCTGAGGTTTGTTTAAAAACAAATCCATATTCAAAAGATTGCGTATTTTTACTTGGTAACCAAAATAAATAAGGACAGCCTGTATAGCTGCCATCCCAACCCATTTCTTTAGCTAAGGCCAAAGCTGTATCGGATTTAGCAATGATTTCTTTAAGTGATTCTTTATCTCTTTGGGAGACATCACCATCATCATCTGCAAATGTTTGTAAAAACTCATTTAATGGAGTTAAGTCTTCCCAGTTATTTTCAATTGTTGAGAAGTGATATCCATATAGCATCATATTTAGTCTTCCATTTTGTTATTGTGCTATTGAACATAACAAGAAATGCGTGAAAAAGAAATGGTTGAATTTACTTTAAGTTGTTTATTTTTCATAAGTTATAGCATATTTTCTATACAAAAATTAACTAAGCTTTCTCTTGAGTAATAAGCGTCTGATCAAGTTAAAATATAAAGATTCAGCTGTTGATGGAATAATAGTGTTCTTAATAAAAATTTAAGCCTTTTTGTAAGGATACTAGACTGTTGGTGAATATTGAATTTGTCATAATTCACTTATAATGAAAAGGAAAGTAAATAGAGCTTATTTATGTTTATAACAACAACTCGCCCCAATGATGCTTTAATTGAACAGCTACTACCAATCTTGGAAGAAGCTAGCCAAATCTTATTACAAGAATATCAAAACTATTCGGCTGGATATGAATTTACGATTCAAGAAAAACATGACGATTCACCTGTAACGCAAGCAGATTTAAAGGTAAATCGTTTTTTATTAAAGCATCTTGCAGAAATTACACCTGAGTTACCGGTTTTGTCAGAAGAAAGTGACTATAGTGCTCGCCATGCTTGGTCTTCTTGCTGGATGCTAGATCCACTTGATGGTACAAAAGAGTTTATACATGAGCGAGATGAGTTCACGATAAACTTGAGTTTGATTGAAGGGCGTGAAACGATTTTTTCGGTGATTGTTGTGCCATGTGAGCAAGTTGTTTATTTAGGTTATTTAAAAGATTTACCTTTTAAATATAGCTTTAGCCAACAACAATGGTATCAATATCAAAAAACACCTTATTCAACACAAGCACCTGTACAAATCGGTTTAAGTCATAGTAGTAAAAATCCAAAATATCAGAAATTCATTGAACCTATTGAAAAGATTCGTACCGTAATTCGACGTGAAGCAGGTAGCGCTTATAAGTTTTGTATGATGTTAGAAGGCGAGATCGATATTTATCCTAGATTTCATCCGACATCAGAATGGGATACCAGCTCAGGTCAAGGATTATTAGAAAGTATAGGTGGAGGTTTACTCACTCTAACAGGTAAACCCTTTGAATATAACCAGCGTGATACCGTATTAAATGGGGGCTTTATCGCATTTCGTGATCAGGAAAGCAAAAAAATAGCATTTGAAGCTTTAGCTCAATCAGGTGTTTTGGATTGAGAGTTATTGTAGACATGCTATAGTGGCAAAATATTGAGAAAAGATGACAAGATAAAAATGGCACTCGATTTATTGCCTAAAAGCATGTTTGAAGCAATTGATTTATTGCCTGATGCTTCGACCCCTGTAACCCTTTTTACACGTCACTCCTTAAGAGAGTTGGTAGATGGGCAAGGCTTGGCAGGATACGACCTCCAGCTTACACCGCAAGGACGTGAGCTTGCTCAGGAATGGGGTAGCTATTTAATTAAAAACACGGATCGTGTAATTCAACATTGCATTTCTAGCCCAATTCAACGTTGTGTAGACACTGCTGCACTTATGATTGAAGGAGCAGATGGAGTGAGCCCTGAACCGAATACGCATACAATTGAAATAGTTGAACAAGGTTTGTTGGTTGAACCTGGTAGCTTTGTACTGGATATTCAACAGGCGGCGCCTTATTTTCGTAAACAAGGGGCACTTGGTTTTATTAATAGCTTTGTGAACAATGCCTTACCGGGTATGAAACATCCAATTACTGGCGTATTAGATGTATTAGAGCTGATTTATCAAACTCATCCTAAAACAAAAAGTGGTCTAAGTTTAGCTGTAAGTCACGACACAATTATTGCAGCGATTGTTGCAGTAATTTCAGGCAATAACCAAATACAAAAAGCAGATTGGCCTGCCATGATGGAAGGGCTGTTTGTATGGTTTGAAGGTGATGAATTTCCAAATTGTAAATTAAAGTGGATTTGGAGAGGCAAAACTTACGAGTTAGATGTTTCTGAGTTCCATAAAGTACAGTAAACACAAAAACATAGACAATAAAAAAAGCCCTGTTGGGCTTTTTTTACATGCTTCAATTAGTTAGCTAAAGCTTTAACTTGAGCATTTAAACGGCTCTTATGACGAGCAGCTTTATTTTTGTGGATGATGCCTTTATCAGCCATGCGGTCGATTACAGGAACAGCTTTTTTGTAAGCTTCTGTAGCAACAGCATAATCACCACCAGCGATTGCACTTAAAGTACGTTTGATGTAAGTACGAACCATAGAACGCAAGCTTGCGTTGTGTTTACGCGCTTTAACGTTTTGGCGCGCACGTTTTTTAGCTTGAGCAGAGTTTGCCACTCTTGCACTCCTTGAAAATAAGTTGGTCTGGGCGGGCTGTGGTCAATCCAGTAAACTGGTGCAACCATCACCAGCCCGTAAACAAGTGCCATATTGTGATGAATCAATACCGTGAAGTCAAGCCTTGAGAGCATTTTAAGCGGTTTTAGGGGCTGCTAAAACCGTAAGAAAAGGTTAAATTTGATACAAACTTAAAGAGGGTTGGATAAAAAATGACTATAAGTACGAAAAAAGCAATTGTAGTAGGTGCTACAGGACTCGTTGGTTTAGCGCTTGTTGAACAACTTGAGCAAACACCAGAATTTGAGGCCATTACCGTTGTAGTAAGAAAAGAATCACAACTACTTAATACATATAAGAAAGTTACTCAGCTCGTTATAGACGATTTTTTATTGCTCAATGATGAAGATGTGAATGGTCATACTCATGCATTTAGTTGCTTAGGTACAACTTTAAAAATAGCGGGCTCAAAACAAGGCTTTTATGCAGTTGATTATGAGATAAATGCTCACTTTGCAGACTTAATCCAAGATAAACATATTCATTTTTTAATTGTTAGTGCACTTGGGGCAAATGCTAATTCGCCAATTTTCTACAATAAAGTAAAAGGCGAATTAGAAGATTATATTCAAAGTTTAGGAATCGAAAAATTATCTATTTTTAGACCTTCTCTACTGATTGGTAAGCGTAGCGATGTGCGTTTTATTGAAGATTTAGGACAAAGTCTATTTAAACTTATTGAAAATAAATGGACTAAGCCTTTCAAATATAAACCAGTTACAGCAGAGCAATTGGCTCATACCATGGTCGTAGCGGCACTAACGCAAATTGAAGCTTTTAAACGATATGATAATCTCAGCATACAACAAACTCGATAAGGGAGAATAAAAGTGTCGACAGTACCATTTGTGACATGTGATTTATTAGATGACAATCCGGAAAAAGATTTGCAAGTAGTCACGCCCTCAATGGACGGTAAGTTCTTTAAAAGCTATGGTGCACGTCAAACTTTTGGCGGACAAGTTGTGACTGTAAAGTGTTTTGAAGATAACTCGCGTGTAAAAGAGTTGCTGGCTACAGATGGTACAGGGAAGGTATTGGTTGTGGATGGTGGTGCTTCAATGCGCTGTGCACTTATGGGAGATATGATTGCTGAATCGGCAGTTAAAAATAACTGGAATGGTGTAGTTATTTATGGCTGTGTACGTGATGTTGATGCACTTGCAAGCTTAGATTTAGGTGTACATGCATTGGCTGCAATTCCGCAAAAAAGTAACCGTAAGGGCATTGGTGAAGTAGATATTCCTTTGTATTTTGGTGGAGTCACAATTCAATCTGGTGATTTTATCTATGCAGATAATAATGGAATTGTGATTGCTAAAGAAAAACTAGTCTAGCTCCACAATTAAATAAAGGAATGCATAATGGTGAATCATCAAATTAAAGTACTGCAAGCATTAGCGTCTGCAATTGCTGAAGGTGGTAGAGGTGTTACAGGTACAGCATTTCCTAAACAGCCTGTTAGAGCTCTTAAACTTTATGAATTTGAGGGTTCACCATTTTGTCGCCGCGTTCGTGAAGTGATTACACTTTTAAATTTGGATGTCGAAATTTATCCATGCCCGAAAGGTGGATTAAAATATCGCTCCATAGTTAAAGAAATTGGCGGTAAATTACAGTTTCCTTTTTTTATTGATGAAAATACAGGTGACAAATTATACGAATCACAAGATATTATTCATCATTTATTTAAATACTATGGTAAGACAGGCCAAACTCCTGATAAGTTTTCAAATTATCCAAAAATGCCATATCTGGCGTTTGCCGGAACATTATTAAATGGTGCTCGTGGGGTCTGGATTAATAAAAAAATAGTAAATAGAGCTGCGCCTGAGCATAAACTTGAACTATGGAGCTTTGAAGCAAGTCCGTATTCAAGAGTAGTAAGAAGTGTATTAAGTGAGCTTGAGCTACCTTACATTTTACATAGTGTTGCCAAAGAAAGATGGCAAGATATGGGGCCTGCGATTCTTCGGTTAAAACCGGGCAAATATGAACCTTTAAAAGAGGGAAAGCGAGAAAAATTGTTGCTGGTCATGCAAGGTAAAATGCAAGTGCCTTATTTAGTGGACCCAAATACAGGCGTTAAAATGTTTGAATCTGCGGAAATTGTAAAGTACCTAAAAAAACAATATGGCAGTTAAAATATAAATGAGAAAAACACACTAGAGATTGAGATAACTCAGTCTCTTTTAAGAAGCGACAACAATAAGAAATCATACGATAAAAACATGAATATGCTAAATTACTACCTTAAATTACCAAAATAAGGCCTGTTTTATGGAATGTATGAGAATTCAGCCTGTAACGAGTCATCCTGGAGAAAATGCTTTATTTATTGTATTAGGATTAGCTCAAGGTGATTCTGTTGTAGAAAAAGTAAAAGATTTTGCTGGTAAATTCTCAGCGTTAACCAGAAGTTTGTCTAACCGTTATCCTGAAACTAAATTTAATGCCATATTAGGTTTTAGCTCAAACGCGTGGGATATTTTATTTCCACAGCAAGCAAAGCCTCAAGAATTAGAAACATTTCAAGAAATCAAAGGCCCAAAATACACAGCCGTTTCAACACCCGGGGATTTATTCTTTCATATTCGTGCTGATCGACAAGCTTTATGTTATGAGTTAGGAAGTATCATCAATGAACAGTTAGGTAAAGTAACTTACCCAATTGATGAAGTGCATGGTTTTCGATATTTCGATGGGCGTGCGATTATTGGCTTTGTAGATGGAACAGAAAATCCTGAACCTGTAATTGCTGCACAATGGGCATTAGTGGGTAACGAAGATCCTGACTTTATTGGAGGAAGTTATGCATTTATCCAAAAATATACCCATGATATGGAAAAATGGCGTGCATTAAGCGATGAGGAACAAGAAAAAGTTATCGGGCGTAAAAAGTTCAACGATATTGAGCTTGATGATGAGGAGAAACCTTTAACAGCACATAATGTAGTAAGTAAAGCGCATGATGCAGAAGGCAATGAACTAAAAATTATGCGTGCAAATATGCCTTTTTCGAATCCATCCAAAAATGAATATGGTACTTTTTTTATTGGTTACTCACGTAAATTTAGTACGACACGTCAAATGCTTGAAAATATGTTCTTAGGAAATGAGCAAGGTAATCTTGATCGATTACTTGACTTTAGTACTGCCCAAACAGGAACTCTATTTTTCGTACCGACAGTAGATTTTCTAGATGGCTTGGGTGACGAGTAGGCATTAAAAATAAACTTAGATGGTAGAGGTGAGTAGATTACCTCTACTATATAAATTGAAATTAATATGATGTGATGAGATGTTTAAAAAATTAACCCAACTTTTTCAAGGTTCGAAAGAGACACCAGAACAAATTTATTTACAAGAGAATCAGCTCAGTTTTGATTCAGAGCGTGGTCCGGTTATTAAAGATGTCGTGATTAATGAAAAGTGGTCAGAGCACCTTGAGTATTTTTCAAATCGTAAATTACAGAATTTTGATAACTTACCTAAGCTATTTCAAATTACACCACAAATTAATGAAAAGATTGATTTAGAGATTGCAACGCAACGATATGTGGAAAGGTTAGGTAATACACAAGAAAAGTTACTTGAGCTTAAAGCAATCATACAGGTATTAAACCAATATTATGTGATGTTTTTACGAGACAAATAACTTCAAATGATTGTTTAAGAACTATAAAAAAGTATCACAAAGTAGTAGCTTGATTGCAGAAAAATAACTCAATTCACTAAAAACATCATGCTACTATTAACCTCATATCTTTTTAGCTCATAAAAGCCATATACATGTTTCAACAAGAAATCTCTCAATTGAATTTGCAACAGCTCAAGGCCGGTGAAAAGCGTTGGGTGGGGTCATTATTAGGTTCATCAGCAGCTTTATTGCTTAAAGAAATTGCCACTCAACATTCTTCTTTATTGGTATTAGTTGCTAGAAACAACCAACATGTTGCTCAATTAGAAAGTGAACTTGAGTTTTATGGAGTTAAGCCGACAATTTTTCCGGATTGGGAAATTTTGCCTTATGACCGTTTATCTCCCCATCAAGATATTGTGTCAGAACGTCTTGCTATTTTATCTAATATGCCCCAGCAAGGCGTATTACTGATTTCAGCAAGTACCTTGGCTCAACGGGTTGCGCCTTACTCATGGGTATTGGGAGAACACTTTGATATAAAAGTGGGGCAAAAATTTGATTTAGAACAACAAAAATTAAGGTTAGTTCAGGCGGGCTACCACTTAGTAGATACAGTTTATGACCATGGTGAGTTTGCTGTACGCGGCAGTATTATGGATATTTTTGCATCTGGGCAAGAATCTCCAATCCGCATAGATTTATTTGACGATGAAATTGATTCTTTAAAATTCTTTGACCCTGAAACTCAAAGAACAACAACCACACTAAAAAGTTTTACGGTTTTACCCGCGAAAGAATTCCCTTTAAAAGAAGGACGTTCGGTATTTAGAGACCGTTATTCTGAGTTTTTTCCTACTGCCAATCCTAAGAAAAATCCAATTTATCAGGACGTTTTAGATGGTATAGCATCGCCTGGCATTGAATTTTATTTACCGCTATTTTTTAATAAAGAACAAATGCAGTCACAAAGTATGTTTACAACATACTTACCAAAGAATTGCATTGTAATTACAACTAATGATATTGATACTGATTTAACGAGTTTCTGGAAAGAAGTTATGCGTCGTTATGAAGACCGACGCCATAATATGGATCAACCTATTCTTGCTCCAGAAGAGCTATTTATTTCTCCAAATCATCTGCTAAGTGCTTTAAACCAGTTTCCACGAATGCTTGTAAGCGCAGAAACTATTGAAGAAAAAGCTGGTGCACTTAATCTTAAAACTGAACAACCACCCAAGTTGCCAGTCGATCCGAAAAAAGAAAAACCATTTAGTGCCGTAAAAAAATATATTGATGAAGCAAATCATCCTGTTCTATTGGTTGCGGAAAGTGCAGGACGTCGCGAAAGCTTAAAAGATGCGTTGCGTTCAAGTTTAGGTGAGATTTCGAATGTAGAGAATTTTGAACAATTCCAAATTAGTCAGTTCGCAATTGCTATCACTAATGCACCTTTAGATCGTGGTTTACTTTTAACTGATCAATTAACGGTTATTTCAGAAAATCAGCTTTACGAGCACCGAGTTGTACAGCGTCGTCGCAAGCGTCAACAGGAAGTTTCAGAAGAGTTTCTGATCCGAAGCTTAACTGAGCTAAGCATTGGTGCTCCTGTTGTACATATCGATCATGGTGTGGGGCGTTATGCTGGTTTAATTACACTCGCGA
>NZ_POYH01000080.1:128397-133728 GCF_002899995.1 Acinetobacter sp. AKBS16
AGGACAAGACTATGAGTTCTTACAACTAGATTATGCCGAAGATGCAAAAGTCTATGTTCCAGTAACGAACTTGCATCTAATTAGCCGTTATAGTGGTGGCGACCCGGATTTAGCACCGTTACATAAAATCGGAACTGATGCTTGGAGTAAAGCTAAGCGTAAAGCATTAGAACAAATTCATGACGTTGCAGCCGAGCTTTTACATATTCAGGCACGTCGTCAGTCAAAACCTGGCTTTGCTTTTGAACTGGATCAGTCGCTCTATATGCAATTTGCAAGCGGTTTTGCGTATGAAGAAACCCTTGATCAGGCTAATGCAATTGAAGCCACGCTCTATGATATGCAGCAAGCAAAACCAATGGATAGGTTGGTTTGTGGTGATGTGGGTTTTGGGAAAACCGAGGTGGCCATGCGTGCAGCATTTGTCGCAGTACAAAATGGCAAACAGGTTGCTGTTTTAGTTCCTACGACTTTACTAGCTCAACAACATTATGAGTCTTTTAAAGACCGTTTTGCTGATTGGCCAGTACGTATTGAAGTGCTCTCACGTTTTGGTTCAAACAAAACACATTTGAAAAATATTGAAGACTTGGCAAATGGTAAAGTCGACATTGTGGTAGGTACACATAAGCTTCTACAAGAGAATGTTCAGTTTAAAGATTTAGGCTTAATGGTTGTAGACGAGGAGCATCGCTTTGGTGTGCGTGATAAGGAGCGTATCAAAGCTTTACGTGCCGATGTTGATATGTTGACACTTACAGCAACGCCAATTCCTCGTACGCTTAATATGGCTTTTTCGGGTATGCGTGATTTGTCGATTATTGCGACTCCGCCAGCCCGTCGATTAGCAGTAAAAACCTTTGTGCAAGAGCATACAGATGCTTCAATCAAGGAAGCGATTTTGCGTGAGTTACTTCGTGGTGGACAAGTTTATTTCTTACATAATGAAGTAGAAACCATTGAGCGAGCTGCCGAAAATATTCGTGTGCTTGTACCCGAAGCACGTGTAGCGGTAGCACATGGACAAATGCGTGAACGCGAACTTGAGCAAGTTATGCAGCAGTTCTATCACAAAGAATATAATGTGCTGGTGTGCTCAACCATTATTGAGACAGGTATCGATGTTCCAAATGCCAATACAATTTTGATTGAACGTGCGGATAAACTTGGTTTAGCGCAATTACACCAGTTACGTGGCCGTGTAGGTCGTTCGCATCACCAAGCATACGCCTATTTGTTAGTACCTTCGATTAAACACTTAAAAGGTGATGCCGAAAAACGCCTTGATGCGATTCAACGCGCTTCGACATTAGGTGCAGGCTTTATGCTCGCTACGGAAGATTTGGAAATTCGTGGAGCAGGCGAATTGTTAGGCGAGCAACAAAGTGGCTCAATGCAGGCGATAGGATATAGCTTGTATATGGAAATGCTTGAGAAAGCGACTAAAGCAATTCAACAGGGTAAAACCCCGAATTTTGATGCTCCATTGTCGTTAACTGCCGAAATTAACTTACATATTCCTGCACTTATTCCAGATGATTATCTGGGTGATGTTCATCAACGTCTATTATTCTATAAACGTATTAGTAATACCGATACACAGGAAAAACTAGATAACATCCGTATGGAGCTTATTGACCGTTTCGGTATTCCACCGCAGTCGGTTAAGCACTTATTTAGCGTGCATCAAATCCGTTTGAAAGCAGAACATTTAGGTATTACGAAAATTGATATTAATACTCAAGGTGGAAATATTGAGTTTTCACCAGATACGCCAGTTCAGGCCATTAGTATTATTCAGTTAATGCAAAAAAATCCGACTTATTACCGTATGGAAGGCGGCCAACGTTTGAAGGTGATGGTGCAGCTTGAAGAGTATGAAAAACGAATTCAATTTATCAATGATTTATTGCAAAAATTGATGAGTGAACTACATGCCTGAGACCTGTTTTTCTAACCAGCGCTAGCTAATTAGGACATTTGTTTTGATGTAATCGGATTTTATGTACTATTTATACCTTGAGATATGAATAAGTGCATAAAATCATTGTTATTTGTAAGCAAACGGGCTACTAATAATATTCACATCAAAACTGATGTGATAGTATTAGCCATTATTGTTTATTGTCATTTATAAAAGATATGTTTAGTTTGCATCCACAACTTGCTCAAGATACTTTTTTTGTAGGCGATTTCCCGCTTTCAACATGTCGTTTAATGAATGATATGCAATTTCCTTGGTTGATTTTAGTACCACGCGTACCAGGAATCACGGAACTATACGAATTGAGTCAAGCTGACCAAGAACAGTTTTTACGTGAATCAAGCTGGTTATCTAGCCAGTTATCTCGCGTTTTCCGTGCTGATAAAATGAATGTAGCAGCTTTAGGTAATATGGTGCCTCAATTGCATTTTCATCATGTTGTCCGCTATCAAAATGATGTAGCTTGGCCGAAACCTGTATGGGGTACACCAGCGGTGCCATATACAAGTGATGTTTTAGCTCATATGCGTCAGACTCTTATGCTTGCTCTACGTGGCCAAGGTGATATGCCTTTTGATTGGCGCATGGATTAAATCAATGTAATGCCACATATCAATGTGGCAACATTGAAATGTGGAGGATAGGGTGCAATTAGAGAGGTTTATAGATCGGGAACCTAAGCAGTTTGCATATTTTCATCGTTTGATGGGATATTCAATTCTGTCATTAATTTTAGTGATCTATGCCTTTACCTCACCGAATACTAATTACCAAATCTATATTCCTCCTTTTTTTCTTTTTTTACTTTTTGTCAGTTCTAAACTAGAACACTGGTTGCAGTACCAGTTTGATAAGAAAACTCAAAAAAGTGTTTTTTTTGCAATAGATGCGATTGTAGTGGCTGTTACTCTGGCAGGAGTGCACCTTAATCTCGTTCCAACATTTATTGCACTTTTTGCATTATTTTACTCAGCAATTAATAGTCGTATTTCCTTTGCAGTTATTTGTTTAACAAGCCTGCTTGGGGCGATTATTTTTTATTTAAGTACATTTTTCCTATTTGGTTTTCATCCATATTTCGAAGCCACAAGCCAAGAATTAACAGTAATTACCTTACTTGGTTTGGTAATGTTTATCACTATCGGAAATTATTACCAACACCGCTGGGTTAAAAAAATTAGTCAGCAACGTCAGCATTATTATGATCAGATGACACGTTATATTGCTTTTGCTAATCAGTTAAGTCGCTATGCTCCATTACAATTATGGCAGTCGATTATGCGAGGGGAAGCCGAAGCAAAAATCGAATATAAACGTAAAAAAATGACCGTATTCTTTTCTGATATTCAGGGATTTACTGAACTATCAGAAACTTTAATTCCTGATGACTTAGCTTTCTTGCTGAACGATTATTTAAGTCATATGACTGAAATTGCAAAGCAATATGAAGCGACGGTCGATAAATTTATGGGAGATGCGATTCTCATATTTTTTGGAGATCCGAATTCACAAGGGGTTGAGCAAGATGCCAAATCCTGTGTAGAAATGGCAATTGCTATGCGTCAGCAAATGAAGTTGTTGCGCGAACGATGGAAGAAAATGGGATATTCAGCCTTACATATCCGTATGGGTATTAGTACAGGTTATTGCCACGTAGGGAATTATGGTGCAACCCATCGTATGGCTTATACGATTGTAGGTCGCGATGTAAATTTAGCGGCACGTTTACAGTATGCTGCTGAAATTGATGAAATACTCATTTCTGATGATACTTATCAATTGATCAAAAGTGATTTTCTATGTGCGCCTAAGACCCCAATTTATTTAAAGGGTATTCAAGGGGCAGTAAAAACATGGCAAGTCATGGAAAAATACACAGGAAATAAATCAGACCATCAACAATGGTTTGATTATGAATATAAAGGTTTCCATTTAGTTTTAAATTTAGAAGAAGTACAAAACTACGAATACCCTGAGTTGGTTGAGGTGCTTGAAAAAATGATTCAGCGCATTAAAGTTCAACAAACTTTGGTTAATACTCAAGGTGTTGCTCAGCTTAGACTTGAGGATGAAGTTAAGCCTATAAATATCGATGAAGAACAAGATCAGGTATAAATTATATAAATAAAAAAAGCTGCCTAAGCAGCTTTTTTTATTTATTAATGATTTTCCGAAGCGTGGTTAATTGTGTATTTCGGAATCTCAATTTCAAGATCTTCATCTACAACTTTAACCTGACATGAAAGACGTGAGTCAGGTTCCAACCCCCAAGCACGGTCTAGAAGATCGGCTTCAACATCATTCATTTCTTCTAAGCTATCAAAGCCTTTACGAACGATCACATGACAAGTTGTGCATGCGCAAGACATATCACAAGCATGTTCAATTTTGATTCCTTTGTTGAGCAAACTTTGGCAAAGATTTGCATTTTGTTCAACCTCAAATTCTGCTCCTTCTGGGCAAAATTGAGCGTGAGGAAGTACTTTAATACGTGGCATATTGATCACCTATACCTTTTAATTTGATTTTGACCAATCATCGAGCTTCGTGCCTTTTAAGGCATGGTCAATATGTCGATTCATCCGTAGTGCTGCAAAAGCATCACTATGTACTTTAAGTTGTTGAACTGCTTGCTCAATTGCTTGAATATCACTGCCTTCAAGCTGAGCTTTTAATGATTCCTTAGCAGAGTTGAGTGCTTCAAGCTGCTTTTCATCAAGTAAATCTGCATCTACTTTTAATGCTTGCTCAAGAGCCTCAAGCTCACGTTCTGCTTCAACTTTAGTTTCTTTTAAATGACGAAGATTTTTATCCTCTTCGGCATGTTGGAAACCTTCAATTAATAAGCGTTCCGTATCTGCCTCAGATAAACCATAAGATGGTTTGATATCGATATGAGCTTGCACGCCAGAAGTTGCTTCACGAGCAGAAACGGTGAGTAAGCCATCTGCATCAACTTGGAAAGTGACTTCAATACGAGCTTGGCCTGCAGTCATTGGTGGAATGCCATGAAGTACAAATCTACCTAATGAACGGCAATGTTCAACTAAATCACGTTCGCCCTGAACTACATGAATTAACATAGCAGTTTGGCCATCTTGATAGGTGGTGAACTCTTGACGACGTGCAACAGGAATCGCTGTATTACGAGATATCAGACGCTCAACGAGTCCTCCCATAGTCTCTAGACCAAGAGAAAGAGGAGTTACATCTAAAAGAAGAGAGCCATCTTGGCTATTACCGATTAACTGGTTGGCTGTAATAGAAGCGCCAATTGCCACCACTTCATCCGGGTTGATCGTGCAAAGAGGTTCTTGGGCAAAAACTTCCCGTACTGCTTTTTGAAC
>NZ_POYH01000080.1:133813-150359 GCF_002899995.1 Acinetobacter sp. AKBS16
AGCATAAGAGCGAGTAGAACCACCTACCAAAACAACATTTTGAATATCGGTTAACTCAAGTTTTGCATCACGCAGTACACGCTTACAAACACTAATCGTTTTATCTAATGCTACTTGAATAATGCTTTCAAATGTAGGGCGATCTAGTGTGAGAGTTGCTTCGAGTAACTTTAATTCAACTGAATCTTGAGTTGATAATTGTTCTTTAGCTTGACGTGCTGCCACAATAAATACGGCATAATCTTCATCGCTTAATACATCAATATTAAGCTGTTTTTTAGCCCATTTTACGATTAGACGGTCTAAGTCATCACCACCTAAAGCAGTGTGACCGCCAGTCGCTAAAACTTCAAATACGCCTTGTGAAAAACGTAAGATAGATACGTCAAAAGTACCGCCACCCAAGTCATAAATTACATAATTACGGTCGGTCGCTAAATTACTTTCTTGATCTAATCCATAAGCTACAGCGGCAGCTGTAGGCTCATTTAATAAACGTAATACATTTAAACCGGCAAGTTGAGCTGCATCGCGAGTTGCTTGACGCTGAGCTTCATCGAAATATGCAGGAACTGTAATTACTGCTCCATTAACAGGATTTTGTAAACTGTCTTCAGCGCGATCTTTTAATTGTTTTAAAATTTCAGCTGAGATTTCTACTGGTGTTTTGCGTCCAGCACGGGTTTCAAAAGCAGGCATTTCATTTTCTGAGCCTACTAACTCATAAGGGTGTTGAAATTTAATATCTGCCTTTGAACGGCCCATAAATCGTTTAACAGAAACAATTGTATTTTTTGGATCTGCAATGATAAACGGTTTAGCTTCTTCACCGTAATGAGTTGTATTGTCCCCATAATGAACGATAGAAGGAAGTAATCTTCTATTTTGAACATCATTGAGTACTTTAGGTTTGCCTGATAACACTGTCGCAACTAATGAGTGTGTTGTTCCTAGGTCAATACCAATCGCAATGCGATGTTGGTGTGGGGCATTGGATTGACCCGGTTCAGCAATTTGCAAAAGTGCCATGAGTTAAATCCCTTGAAAATAAAGTAGAGAAAGCAAAATTAAAAATCGTCGTCTAAATCAAAACTGTCTTCATCATCTAACAGTTGATCTTCTGCTTTATCAATATCGTTTAAAACACGTTGAAAGAAACGTAACTTACGTACGGTATCGCGTGCTTCTGCCCAATCTTCTTCACTGTAATCAATTTTGAATTCACGGACCAAACCCTCAATCCATTGTTGTACTTCTAATCTTAAAGTACGTAAATGTTCAGATGATGTCGCTTCATCAAGTTGTTCACGAAGTTCTAAAGCGGATTGTAGAAATTCGAAATCACTAATAGATTGATCAAGATGATGATCTTGCTTTTTAAGAGCTAAAAGATAAGCAGCGCGGCTATCAACTTGAGAAAGCGTTTTAAAAGCTTGATTGATTTCACTTGATTTGATCAATGCTTGATCTTTATCTGCGGCTTTATCTGGATGATATTGTTGTTGCAAACTTAAGAAATTTGATTTCAAGCTTGCCAAATCGATATCGAGTGCCACAGGTAAATTGAACAACTCAAAATGATTCATTAGAAATGAGGTCCACATTAATTAAATACATTAAAACAGTGCTGTTAAAAGGCACTGTTTTAATGAGAAAAAGGAAAGGAGAGGATTAAACAGTGAATGACTCACCACAACCACATTCACCCTTTTTATTAGGATTGTTAAATTCGAACCCTTCATTAAGGCCATTTTTAACATAGTCCATTTCTAAGCCGTCTAAGTAAACTAAGCTTTTAGGATCTACAAAAACCTTAACGCCGAATTGTTCGAAAATTTGATCATGTTCATCGATATCATCTACAAATTCGAGAACATAAGCCAACCCAGAACAACCAGAAGTTTTCACACCAACGCGAATGCCTTCACCCTTACCTCGGTTTTTAAGGTAATTGCTAATATGAGTCGCAGCATTTTCAGTTAAATGAATCATGAAAACTCCAACGTTTATAATGGTAACAAATTAAGCTTTTGATTTTTTACTACGATAATCTTCAATCGCAGCTTTAATTGCATCTTCAGCTAATACAGAACAGTGAACTTTTACTGGCGGAAGAGCTAACTCAGTTGCAATATCAATGTTTTTGATTGCTTGAGCCTCATCCAGAGTCTTGCCTTTTAACCATTCTGTTACCAGTGAACTTGATGCAATTGCAGAACCGCAACCATAAGTCTTGAATCGTGCTTCTTCGATTACACCGTTGTCATTTACTTGAATCTGTAAACGCATTACGTCGCCACATGCAGGTGCACCCACCATACCTGTACCAACATTCTCAGAGTTTTTGTCTAAAACACCAACATTACGTGGATTTTCGTAATGATCAATTACCTTTTCGCTATAAGCCATTTCGCTTCTCCAAACCTCGGGGTCAGCCTAATATTAATATGAGGGTTAAAACACTAATTTCAATAATTAGTGTTCTGCCCATTCAACTGTAGAAAGATCGATACCTTCTTTGTACATATCCCAAAGCGGAGAAAGTTCACGTAATTTCTCAACAGCGGCTTTGGTAATTGTAAGCACGTGGTCAATATCTTCTTCAGTCGTGTATTTACCAAAACTAAAGCGAATTGAGCTGTGTGCTAGCTCATCAGATAAACCTAATGCGCGAAGAACATATGAAGGCTCTAAAGTAGCAGAAGTACAAGCAGAACCACTTGATACAGCAGCGTCTTTAAGCGACATCATTAAAGATTCACCTTCAACAAAGTTGAAGCTGACATTTAAATAGTTAGCAACGTTTTGAGTTGGGTGGCCATTTAAGAACACTTGTTCAAGGTCTTGTAAACCGTTCCAAAGTTTGTCACGAAGTTTACGAATACGTTCTTGTTCTGCATGCATTGTTTTGCCTGCAAGTTCAAAAGCTTCACCCATACCAACAATTTGGTGAGTCGCTAAAGTACCAGAACGCATACCGCGCTCATGTCCACCGCCATGAATTTGTGCTTTTAGACGAACACGTGGGCTACGACGTACATATAATGCGCCGATGCCTTTTGGACCATAAATTTTATGAGCAGAGAAACTCATTAGGTCAATTTTCATAGTAGATAAGTCGATATCGACTTTACCAGCTGCTTGTGCTGCATCTACATGGAAAAACGTTTTATTTGCACGTGTTAATTCACCGATCGCTGCTACATCTGTAACTGTACCAATTTCATTGTTTACCATCATAAGTGAAACAAGAATAGTATCTGGGCGAAGGGCAGCCTTAACCATCTCAGGAGTAATTAAACCTGTTTGTGGTTCTGGCTCTAAATAAGTGATTTCAAAACCTTGTTCTTCCAATTCACGGCAAGGATCTAGAACAGCTTTATGTTCAATTTTACTTGTAATGATATGTTTGCCTTTAGATGCATAGAATTGAGCAACACCTTTAAGAGCAAGGTTGTCTGATTCAGTTGCACCAGAAGTCCAAACGATTTCACGTGGGTCAGCTTTAATTAAGTTTGCGACTTGCTCACGTGCATATTCAACTTTTTCTTCTGCCTGCCAGCCATAAGCGTGGGAACGAGATGCAGCATTACCAAAGGTACCGTCGAAAGTTAAACACTCCATCATACGTTCTGCAACTTGCGGATCTACTGGAGTGGTTGCTGCGTAATCAAGATAAATTGGACGTTTCATATCAAATACCTGTACCCGATAAAAGAGCTGAATCTGTGCCAGTTACATTTTGGCGTAATGCAACAGTTTGAACGTTGTCTCGGCTAATGAGGTTGGCAAGAGTGATTTTAGCTAAATAGTCGGCAATATGATGAGAGAGTTCTTGCCATAAATCGTGAGTAAGACACATTGCACCATTTTGGCAGTTGCCTTTATGGTCACAACGCGTTGCATCAACGGTTTCATTTACGGCTTCAATGATTTCTAACACAGTAATTTCATCAGCGTTTCGAGCCAAATGATAACCACCATTTGCACCGCGAACACTAGAAACTAACCCATGACGCTTAAGTTTTGCGAACAACTGCTCTAAATAAGCAACTGAAATAGATTGACGTGCGGCAATTTCGGCGAGCGTGATCGTTTGTTCAGTTGGCTGCAAAGCTAAATCAAGTAGAGCAGTCACTGCGTAGCGACCGCGAGTTGTAAGGCGCATGATTCGATACACATGTTAAGACTAGATAATAGGATTTTATGAATCCCGACTAAAATAGTCAAGTTTTTTTATTTTTAATTCAAGTGCAGGATCAAGTTAGAAAAAATAAGTTAAGCTACCCACAAATTATATGTGAAATAAACAATAAATATTAGGCTAATTATACCAAAGCACAAGTTAATGTTCCGTTGGCGCTGTTGTAAACGTGCAATTCGGTTTTGATACTGTTTAATTTCGACATGCAACGAATTTATTTCTGAGCGTTGTTGGTCGATTTTTTCAAGTAATGGAGCAATTTTTTTGCGAGAGGCTAGTGCTTCGGCTTCATCATCTGGTGCGTTGAACCACTGTTTCCAGTCTGCTAAAAGCTTAGGTAAAGTGAGATGCGAAATTAAATCGATAAGTTCTTTTTTAGTCTCTGCATCCCCATCAATTCGCATGTTATTCAGGCTACGTTGATTTGAAAAAACAAAAATTTTGATAAGGTCAACGAGAGTACTATTAATTTCTAAATCAATCCGACGGTCATATGAGTGAATATCAAATAGCAATCCTTTTTCTGTAAACTGCACATAGAAGTCGAAAAATGGCAAATAGCTATTAATACGGATTGTTATTTTATTGGCGATAAACTTTTTCGCTTGCAAGCGAAGAACACCATCGTGGGTGAGAATAAATGAGAAAAAAGTTTCTAAAATAATTAGAACAATATTCAGCAACAGACGTGGATGTTTTTGTCTTTGTTGCGTTTCACTCATAAAAGTTTATCCTTAAATATTAGAGATTAATTGAGAGAATGAGACATCCTATCTCAAACTTAACACAATGTCCTGTTAAATATATTTACATGACATGATTGTTTTGTAGAACAGTTTCATAAATGTATCAAGTCTTGACTTTGTTATTATAAGAATATTTTGTGGTTAAATAACACTTCGTCTCTCTCATCCGATCAGGAGCTTAGATCAATGGATAATGCAAACATAGAAACACAAGCAGAAGAGCAAGGAGAAAAAAATAAATCAAAATCAAAAAGTTCTAGAAAGTCTGCATTAGATTTTAGAAAGTATACTAAACAAATCTGGTTGGCAGGTTTGGGTGCTTTTTCTCGTGCCGAAGAAGAAGGGAATAAACTATTTGACTCATTAGTCAAAGTAGGGGAAGAGTTAGAATCTAAAACAGGTGATTTAGCAGATACAACTGTTGGTAAAGTAACCGAAAAAGCAAAAGAGTCGGTTTCTGATACAAAAGATAAGGTCGAGAAAATTTTAGATACGAGTGTAAACCACTCTTTAAATAGAATTGGCTTGGTCACTCCGAAGGATTTACAGCACATTGAACAACTCCTAGTTCAACTGCATATAAAGGTAGATGCTTTAATTGAAGAAAATCAGAAATTGAAGGCAAAATTGAATGAAAAGTAAAAAAATGTAGGGATTTAGCAAATATATAACAGTTTTTTAGCATTTATTTTTGCTAAAAGCTCTGCTCTAGTATTGCGTTTTCCCCCAAAGCATTGCTATAAAGGCGTCATGGCCTTTTAAACTATAGCCTTGGACCTTAAACAAACGATATTAAGAGGATGTTTTATTCATGAATAAATCAGAATTAATCGATGCAATTGCTGAAAAAGGGGGAGTATCTAAGACTGATGCAGGCAAGGCACTCGATGCGACAATTGCGTCAATTACTGAAGCACTTAAAAAAGGTGACACAGTAACTTTAGTTGGTTTTGGTACTTTCAGTGTTAAAGAACGTGCTGCACGTACTGGTCGTAACCCTAAAACTGGTGAAGAGCTTCAAATTAAAGCAACAAAAGTACCTAGCTTTAAAGCTGGTAAAGGTCTTAAAGATTCAGTTGCTTAATCTTTTAAGATGATTAAACGCGCCAATATAGGCGCGTTTTTTATTAAAAATCTGAATTGACCAATATTGCTCATTCATTCATTGTGGTTTTTCAGTTAAAATTCTCCTCGAAATAAAATATTGGAATACTTATGGAATCGTTTCGTACAGTCATTAAGGGTTGGCTCGGCAAAGTCCTTTTAGTTTTGTTTTTGACCCCTTTAGCGCTTGTAGGTATTGAAGGATATTTTAATAGGGGAAACAAGGCAGATGTCGCAAAAACTGTAAATGGACAGGACATATCAAAAAAAGACCTTGAAACTTTAACGCAAAGGTATAAAGAACAATATTTAGCTGCTGTAAAGGGTGATGAAAGTTTACTTAATTTACCGGTAATTCAAGCCAAAGCTCTTGATATATTGGTATCCCGTAATTTGCTCATTCAACAAGCTGAAAAATTAGGTATTTCTTTAAGCGATGCTCAAATCGAGCAAATGTTAGCTCAGCAGCCAAGTTTGCAAGAAAATGGCCAGTTTTCACAAAAATTATATGAAAATTATTTGCGTTCGATTGGTATGACAAGCGAAGGTTTAATTGCTAGCTTACGTCAAGATCACGCTTTAAAAATGTTGACTTCAACTTTTGCAGATTATTCTTTAGTGAGTAAAGTTGATTTAATGCAAATTGCGAATTTGCAAACTGAACAGCGTACATTGCATTTGGCTAGTATTAAGTTAGACCCTTATAAAGCTGGTTTAACTGCATCGAACCAAGAGGCTACTGATTACTACAACAAACATCAGAATGAGTTTAAACAGCCTGCTTCTGTTGATGTAGATTATGTTGTTTTATCTCCGTCTTTAATGGCTAAGCCAGCTCCAGCCACAGATGCCGAGCTTAAACAAGCTTATGCAAAGTTCGTAGAAACTCAGCAAAAAGATGCTAAACGCATAGTGAAACATATCCTTATTACGACAGACGCTCGTGATGATGCGGCAGCTCAAAAACTTGCTAAAGATGTATATGCAAAAATTCAGGGTGGACTTTCATTTGCTCAAGCAGCAGCTCAGTTCTCTGAAGATCCAACTTCTAAAACGAAAGGTGGATTAGTTGAAGCATATGCACCTGGTGTTTTCTCTGATGCATTTGATAAAACTGTTTTAAGCTTGAAAAATGGTCAAATTTCTCAGCCAGTAAAAACACAATATGGCTATCATATTATTGAAGCAGAGACTCAGGCGAACCAAATTCCTTCATTTGAAGCTGAGAAACCACGTTTAATTGCAGAAGTTGAAAAGAATAAAGTTGCATCTGTTTATTCAGATACTGTAAATAGCTTGAATGAAACGATTGTTGGTAATGATTCTTTAGACGCTGTTGTACAGCAGGTTAAAGGTACAAAAATCGAATCATTAAATGGTGTAACTTTAGCTACTCAAAATCCATATTTAAGTGATCCTAACGTAAAAATTAAATTGTTTAATGATGATGTGAAAAATGGCGATCGTAATGCTTCATCTAATATTCAATTAGCGAACGGAGATACTGTTTGGGTTAAAGTACGTGACTATCATGCGGCTGGTGTTAAACCACTTGCCCAAGCAATGAATGAAGTAAAAGCTAAAGTAATTGATGAGAAAGCACGTAAAGCAGCTCAAGCGAAAATCGCTACAATGCTGACAGAATTCAAAACTCAGCCAGCTGAACAAGTTGTTGCGAAAAATAAAGTTGCTTTTGAATCAGCGGGTGTATTTACTCGTTCACAAGGTTTAAAACGTGCAATTGAGCGTGCAGCATTTAGTGTTCCTGCGCCAAAATCAGGTATGTGGTCTGTAACTACCGCGAACTTACCAAATGAGTTAGTGGTTGTAGCCGTTTCTAATGTAAATTCAGCTGCTGTTAACGCTATGCCTGCTGATCAGTTGCAACAATTAAAACAGCTTTACCGCCAATCTCGTGGTCAACAGATACTTGAAGATTACAGCGAATACTTAAAGTCACACGCTAAAATCAAATAAAATCTATGTAATAAAAAAAGCGCTTCGGCGCTTTTTTTATTATTCATCGAGATTAGTACCAATATAATTTTGTCTATATTGTTTAGGTGATAAATCAAATACTCTTTTAAATGCCTGGCTAAATGCGGTTTCGGAAGAATAGCCCACTTTATTTGAAATTTGTTGTATTGATAAATTACTTGTGCGTAGATATTGGCTAGCTAAGCGGAAGCGATAATGCTGTAAATAAGTAAGAGGTGGTTCACCAATAATACTATTAAAAAGATTGGCAAACTTAGATCGTGACATGCAGCATTGTTCAGCTAATGATTCAACAGTCCAGCTTATTTCAGGTTGACTATGAATTGCGGATAAAGCATTACTTAATTCAGGATGTGTGAGGGCACCTAACCAATTTTGTTGATCTGACATTTGTTGAATATGATCACGAATACATTCTATTAAAAGAATACTGACTAAGTGATCAATAATTTTGTCATGACCTGGTTGGATTTTTTGTGTTTCGACCGCTAAAAAGTAGAGACCTATTTGCAACCATTCAGGAGGAGTGGCCTGGTTCTCATGTTGAATATGCATAATAGAGGGTAATGCATTAATAAGTGGCCCTGCCATATAAGTATCGACTTGACAGCGCAAGCAGAGTAATAGGGTATTTTCAGATGTTGATGAGCCTAACTCAATTGGATCGTGGCGATGTCCATTAAATAATGGAGTAATATCGACTGGATCTACAAGTTTACTTGCAGTAGCTTTTGAGTCTGTAGCATGATGCGCTTTTCCAGAAGGAATTAAAATAATATCTCCAGCTCTTGCTGTTATTTTCTCTGACACATTTAATTGGATATATACAGAACCCGTTAAAACAATATAAGCCAGTAAAGCAGATTGATCTTGTGTTTTAAAAGCCCATTCACCTTGTGCTTTTATATAAATATATTCAGACTTATTTAAGTGGATATCATCAAAAAATTTACTTAGTGCATCCATGTTTACGTGATCAATCATTATTTTAATAAAATTATAGTGAGCTATAAGAATAGATCAACATGTGTTTTTAGGACAAAAAAGTGGAAGAAAATGCCAAAGACTTTGAAATAGGTTTTTTGGACGGTTACAACTGTTAAGAAAATAGTATTTCTTTAACTATATAGATATATAGAAAAAGGAAATATGACTATGAATGCACCAGTAAATGTTCAGCAAGAACTTATGCCAGTGCCAGCGTCTATGCGTGAGATAGATCGTAAGCGCTATTTATGGATGATTAGTCCGGCTCTACCTGTAATTGGTTTAGGTATTTTAGCCGGATACCATTTTGGCCCACGCCCATTAAAGAAAGTATTTGCTTTAGGTGGCCCACTTTTATTACACGTTGTGATTCCTGCAATTGATACAATTATTGGTAAAGATGCGCGTAATCCAACCGATGAAGAAATTAAACTTCTTGAGAAAGATCCATATTATTCGCGTTTGGTAAAAAGTTTTATTCCATTGCAGTATGCGGCAAATATTTATGCATGTTATTTAACAAGCCGTAAAGATACTTCATTTATTGACAAAATTTTGCTTGGTATTTCCATGGGTGCCATTAATGGTATTGCGATTAATACAGCCCATGAATTAAGTCATAAACATGATCGTATAGACCATATTTTATCTCATCTTGCTTTAGTGCCTACAGGTTACAACCATTTCCGTATTGAGCATCCATATGGCCATCATAAGCGTGCAGCTACTCCTGAAGATCCGGCATCTTCACGTATGGGTGAAACATTCTATGAATTTTGGCCACGTACTGTTATCGGTTCTTTTAAATCAGCAATTGAAATTGAGAAAAATCGTTTAAAACGTAAAGGTAAAGAGTTTTGGTCACTCGATAATGAATTGCTGCAAGGCTGGGGTATGAGTGCTGCTTTCCATGCTTCTATGGTAGGAATTTTTGGTAAAGGTACGATTCCTTATTTAGCAACACAAGCATTTTACGGGATTAGTCTATTCGAAATTATTAACTATATTGAACATTATGGCTTATTGCGTCAGAAAAAAGAAAATGGTCAATATGAACGTACAATGCCAGAGCATAGCTGGAATAATAACAATGTAGTGACCAACTTATTCTTATATCAGTTACAGCGTCACTCAGATCATCATGCTTATCCAACTCGTCCATTCCAAGCGTTACGTCATTTTGATGAAGCACCAGAGTTGCCAAGTGGCTATGCAAGTATGCTGCTACCAGCCATGATTCCTTCATGGTGGTTTAAAATGATGGATAAGCGTGTATTTGATCACTACAAAGGAGATTTAAATAAAGCAAATATTTCACCAAAACGTCGTGCAAAAATCTTCAAAAAATTTGGTGTAGTCGATAAGTCCCTAGAAGCTACACAGGCTGAATAATTAAAAAATATATTCCTGAAATACCGAACCCTCTAATCATGTGGTTAGAGGGTTTTATTTTACCCATAAGTTATACTGCTAAGAAGCAAGGAGGCGAAACCCCCTTGCAATATTTTTATTTTAGTTCACTTGAAGATTTTCCAAGCTCACGTCGAGCAATAATAAGTTGCTGGATTTGTTGAGTACCTTCAAAAATATCAAGAATTTTTGAATCACGTGCCCACTTCTCAAGTAGTTCATCTTCGTTATAGCCAATACTTGCTGCTAATTCGACACACTTCAAAGTGATTTCATTGCCTACACGACCTGCTTTTGCTTTAGCGATGGAAGCTTCTTTTGAGTTTGGTTTCTTATTGTCCGCCATCCACGTAGCTTTCAGCATAAGTAACCGTGCAGCTTCCCATTCGGCTTCCATTCGGTAAATTTGTGCAGCAAGGTTGGAAGTTTGTAAATATGGAGTAGAGTAATTGGAGTCTAACTGGTCTTTAAAAATTTCTTTAATACGCTCTAAAGAAGCCTTGGCACAGCCAATTGCCATTGCTGCGACTAATGGACGTGTATTATCAAAGGTTTCCATTACACCGGCAAAACCTTTTGCAATATCAATTTCAGGGTTACCGAGCAAGTTTTCAGCTGGAACACGACAGTCAGTAAAACTAATAACGGCTGTATCAGAAGCTTTAATTCCTAACTTATGTTCAAGTCGTTCAACCTTCATTCCGGGTGTACCCTTAGGCACTACGAATGATTTGATTGCTGCACGTCCAAGTTTTCGGTCAAGTGTAGCCCATACAACTACCGAGTCCGCACGTTCACCAGAAGTTACGAAAATCTTTTCACCATTTAAAATATAGTCATTGCCATCTTTAGTTGCCGTAGTACGGATCGCAGCAGAATCAGAACCACAACCCGGCTCGGTAATGGCCATAGCTGCCCATGTTCCTTTAAAACGTTCTAGTTGCTCATCATTTGCGACCGCGGCAATTGCAGAGTTTCCTAAACCTTGACGTGGCATACTGAGTAATAGCCCAGTATCGCCATAGCACATTTCAATGATGCCTAACGCTGTTGACATGTTAGTTCCGTTACGGACACCTTCATTATCAGATTCACCACGTCTTCCTGCACCGGCAGCACCTGCATTAATTCCTTCACCACCTTCATTCATGCCATCAATGAGTGAAGCGAGCATATCGAGTTCTTTCGGATAAGCATGTTCTGCTTTATCGTATTTACGGGAAATAGGGCGTAATACATTGATCGCAACATCATGTGCTTGATCAATCATCATTTTGAATTTTTTTGGATTTTGTAAATTCATGAAAATATCCTCTGATTGATCTTAAGCATGTAAGCCAGAATGTAAAATTGCGGTTGCACGTAAATCACGATACCAACGTTCAACAGGGTGTTCTTTTGTGAAACCATGACCACCTAAAATTTGTACGCCATCTGTTCCTATTTTCATTGATTTTTCTGCACAAAGAATACGAGCTAAATATGCTTCACGGTGGAATGGCTTACCTGCTTCGGCAAGACTTGCGGCATTTAGAATCAGCATGCGCATAGCATCAATTTCAATTGCCATATCTGCAATCATGAATGCGACACTTTGACGATGTGAAATTGGTTCTCCGAAAGCAGTTCGCTCATTGGCATATTTAATACAATATGCTTTTACAGCTTCACAGGTTCCTACAGCCATTGCACACCACATTAAGTTGCCTAAATCTAAAAAGGCGGTGTAATCAAAATCTGTTGTGCCTAATCGTAGAGCAGGTGTATGGCTGAATTTTAAAGTAGCTGTCTCTGTTGCTTTGAGCCCCATAGCAGGGGTACTTTTAATGGAAATGGTATCGCCCGCTTGTACTACAAACACATCCGGCTTACCATTAAAATCTGCACTCACCAAGAACACATCAGCTAAATCACCTAAAATGACTAAGGTTTTTTCGCCCTCTATAAAATATTGATCATTTTCAAGAGAAGCTTTTGTTTTTAAAACATAAGGGTTAAATGCTGGAGTAGCTTCTTGTACAGCGAAAGTGGCGGTAATGTCGGAGTCTTCTGCAAAGCAAGGTAAATACATTGACTGAACTTCAGTAGAACCCCAACGTGTAATGGCATTAATAACACTAAACGTACTTAAGAGCCCTGCTGTAAGACTAAAATCACCTTCAGCTAGTTTTTCAGCAATCAATAAGTTACTTACAATATTTTGTTCAGCGGCGACACCACCTAGTGCTTCTGGAAGAGCGTAATAGTTTAATCCTAAATCTTCTACATATTGCCAAAGGCTTTCTGGAAATTGAGCTGTCTGATCAGCATCATGAGCTAATCCCAATAAAACTTCTTGAGCAAATTGAGACATTGCTTCTGAAGTCATCTGTTGTTCTTCAGTTAGGCTTAAATCAAATAGGTTTTTCTTCTGTTGAGGTAGACGTTGTTGGGGAATTTGCTTAGGTTTAAATGCTTTCTGAGTCTGACTTAATGCTCTAAAACCAGCTTTTGAACCTTGGTAAAGAGACTTTTCAAGAAATTTACGTAGTTTGAGTTGATCAAGTACATCGCTTCCAGCTAGTTTTGTGATCAGCGATAAACCCAACCCTTGGGCTTTATTGATCATATTTGTCATGATTATGGTGTCCTAACACATTGTTATTGTTTTATGCTGACACGCTGTATAAGAAAAAACTATGTCGTTGCTGACATTCAAAAAATGAGTAGATAAATGGTAAAAGCAAAAAAGGTTTTGTTCTATATTTTTGATTTTATAAAATAAAATAAATTTTTAAAAAGAACTATTTTGTTTGGATTGACTAGAATGACACGGAATCATTCTAGTCTTAATAATATTAAGCAAAGTTACGAATCATACGTCGTACATTTGTTTTGGCATCAATAACAGTCATAAATGTATATGCGCCAATAAACTTACGGCTAATAAACATAAATTCTTTTGGAGGAACCGAGAAATATCGAGACGCCATTGATTTGCTTGCTTGCTGCATAACACGACTATGTAACTGGCTCTTTTTCCAGTCATAACGTTCATGTTCATCCATCAGGCCAGCTGGCATATCTGGATTATTTACAGGGGTACTGAATGCTTCTGTCGCAAGTAAAAATACATCGGCCATGCCAGGTTTAATACTTTCAGGCATTGCATCGAAAAACTCATATCCAGTCATTGCTTGGACCATTGCATGTTTATCATGCTGATAACCCGCTTGTATAAGATTACGCGCAACTGAGAGTAAATGTTCATCGAACTGACGGATCGCACCAAAGTCTAATAGTACAATTTTATCCTGAATATCTTGGCCATTACCTAAACGAACAAGGTAGTTACCAAAGTTAGGGTCAGTTTGCATTTCGCCCCATTCAAAAATCTCACGAACTGCAATCTCTAGTGAAGCTTCACCGAGCTGATTACGTCGTTCTTGAGGAAGGGAAAGCATGACTGGACTATTGATAGGCACGCCACGTTCAAAGGTCATACATAAGACTTGATCGGTACAGTATTCATCTACAATTGTAGGGACGATATAGCGCTCATCATCTTTTAAACGCTCAGCAAAGCGACGTGTTGTGGCTGCCTCTACGTGATAATTGACTTCACGATGCATCATTTCACGTACTTCATCGAACCACTGATCAAACTCACGAGTTTGAGGAACCATACGTGTAAGCTTAAGCATGTTTTTAAACAGGCTCATATCGGAGTCAATTGCATTCGCAACACCAGGGTATTGAATTTTTAAAACTAACTCTAAACCGTCTGACTTACGTGTTGCGCGATGAACTTGTGCCAGAGAGGCCGTACCAATAGGCTCATGATCAATTGTTAGATCATTTAACTTAGAACCTAGTTGTTCTTGTAAGTGAGGTTTAATTGCTGGCCAGTCTAAAGCAACAGTTTGGTTATTTAAGGTATTTAAAGCTTGAGTAATTTCTTCTGGTAAAAAATGTTCACCATAAAGCGCCATCATTTGGCCAATCTTGACAATAGAACCTTTTAGTTTGCCAATTTCAGAAACAAGATAATTAGCTTGCTCGCTCATTGCCTTTTTACGCTTCTTCTCTTTTTCTTCTTCACTAGAAAAGAGGGAAGAGGCACTTGCAGTAGCCCAACGTGTTCCTGCCAGTAAAGAAGCTTTCGCGATTGATAAGCGTCGATCCATGGAAGAAGTTTTTAAACTCTTAAGCTTATCGTTCTGATTTGACATGAAAATAGAATCCTATGCGCATCATGCAGCCAAACGCTGGTGATCTAAAATTGTAACGAATATTACATGTTTTGAACGTATTAAAATAGTTCCCTCAGACTGAATGGTGAGTTGAAAGTCTCATTTTAGATTTTAATTTTCTAAAAATAGCCTAAGCGTTAGAGAGAAAATTAAAATATCTGCCATTCAGAAAAATAAACCACTATAAAACGTCGTATCAGATGCTAACCGTAAAATTACATTTTAAACTGAATTTTCAATTCAGCCTTTTGCATTAAATGCATACGATTAGCTTGAATATGTTGAATAACCATTTGCTTGACGGAATCATGCATAAAACCAAGCGCATGAGCCTTTACAATAACGATGCTAGGCAGTGTATAGAAAAAGTACTTAACATCATCAAAAGTCGCATTATTAAAAATGCCTTGTTCGATTAAGGTCTGCTGTAAAAATTGCTTTTCATTTAATACATGATCTGAAGACTCATCCCAAAAACGGTGACGCATTGCCATCAGATTATTGTGTTTGTAACTCATAAATTCGCCAGTTCAGACTTTAAATCTCAACTAAATATATTGGAGTCATCTACTCAATATCAAGTTTAGATTGTTTTTTGTTCGGTGTAGGTTTGATTTTTCATGTAAATGATGTAAATAGCCTAAGCAAATTTTAAACTTTTCTTAAAATAAATATAATCAATATCATTTCATTAAAATTTAAACTCCTATGACTCCTGCATGTAGACTGTTAAAAAGTAACAAAATCGAATTTTCTATCCATGAGTATGAACATGACGCAAATGCTAAAAGTTTTGGCTTAGAAGCTGCGGAAAAATTAAACCTTAATGTAAATGAGGTGTTTAAAACACTTCTGGTTACCGATGAGAAAAATTATTTTGTTGCGGTTATACCAGTTAACCATCAACTCAATTTAAAAAAAGTAGCTACGGCAGTGGGGTGTAAAAAACTACAGATGGCAAATCCTAAAGATGCCGAACGTTTAACAGGGTACTTAGTGGGCGGAATTAGTCCTTTAGGCCAAAAGAAACGTTTGAAGACGGTAATTGATGCCTCTGCACAAGAGCTCAGCAAAATTTATGTAAGTGGCGGTAAGAGAGGGTTAGATATTGGTGTAAATCCTAAAGATTTAGCACAAATATTAACGGCGCAATTTGTAGACGTACTTGATTAAATTTATGAAAAGAGGACTACTTATTAATTTAAGCAGGAGTGGGTTGGCTCAAATTGGGTTTTATAATGAAAACCTATTGTAAATGAGAAGATTATCATTTAATACTATTGTTAAATTTAGTGAAGAAATTTACATTAAGTAATCACTCTTAGAATAAACATATTTAATTTCAAAAAGTTATTAAAAAAATAAAAATTATTCAGCATGTTGAATAATGAAATGATAATAATTATCATTAATATTATTCTTAGCCTTACATTGGCTGAGTAGAAAAATCATAAACTAAATATGATTAAGCAGTTGTTTTTAACAAATTGTTAAAAAGAAATTTTTTTAAAACAAAAGCTTAAGATTCTGAATAGGATGTAGTCAGATGCAAGAACTTGCCAACCGATTGGCGATACAAAATTTCGTCAACGCTTATATGCAAGAGACTGGCAAAGGATATTTACTTTCTTTTGACCAACAAAGTTCAACTCAACAAGCGTTTAGCTCTGGTTTGACGCTGTTAACTCTTCCTCTTCCTTCTATACAAGCAGAATGTTCTGTACCTTTATCTTATGTAAGTCGTGTAGGACGCCATCGTCTCGCTGCTTTACCGAAAATGTGTATTGATGGTCAATGGCAAAAAATCAGTGCAGGAACCATTGTTAGTCTTTTACTTGAAGAGTTGGTTATTGAATCTCAATTCA
>NZ_POYH01000080.1:150423-153887 GCF_002899995.1 Acinetobacter sp. AKBS16
AATTAGATGCTGCTTCATTGTTAGAGAAATGGATACAAAGCCGGGACGCGCTACTACAATTCTTAAAACAACGCCACAATGATTTCGATGATTTAGTAAAGGCTGGGCAGAATTTTATTGAAAGTGAACAGGCATTAATTTTGGGTCATAGTATGCACCCAGCGCCTAAAAGCCGGAATGGTTTTGTTCATGAAGATTGGTTGAAGTTTTCACCTGAACATGCTGGAAAAACCCAGTTACATTATTGGCTTGTTCATCAGAATTATATTGCTGAAGGTTGTGCAACTGAGCAGCCAATTTCAGATCAAGTCAAAGACGCAATCCGTTGGTATTTGTCCGAAAGCGATTTAAACCTGTTAAAGACTCATGTTGAATTTAAATTATTGCCACTACATCCTTGGCAAGCCCGTTATTTACAAGGTAAACCCTGGTTTGAGCAATTAAAACAAACAGGACAGTTAATTGATATCGGTTTACGTGGATGGCAATTTTCACCGACTACATCAATTCGGACCTTGGCAAGTTTTAACGCCCCTTGGATGGTTAAAACTTCACTATCAGTCATGATCACTAATTCAATTCGAGTGAATTTGGCAAAAGAGTGTCATCGTGGCGAAATTTCTTATCGTTTATGGCACAGTGATTTAGGTAAAAAAATATTAAAACAATGCCCAACACTGAAAGCAGTTAATGATCCAGCCTGGATAGCACTGCAAATAGACGGCGAGATTATTAACGAGACAATTTGTATTTTCCGTGATCAACCATTTGCAGTACAGCAACAAGTCACTTGTATTGCATCTTTATGTCAAGATCATCCAAATAAAGAGTTAAATCGTTTTAATGCTTTATTTGACCAAATTGCTCAGAAAAATCAACAAACGAATTTTAAAGAAATTGCTTTGGATTGGTTTGATCATTTCTTGAAGATTGGCTTGGCTCCGTTAATGTATGTTTATCATAAATACGGTATGGCTTTTGAATCGCATCAACAAAATGTATTGCTTGAGCTAGAAGATGGTTTACCAAAAAATCTCTGGTTACGTGACAACCAAGGCTTTTACTATATTGAAGAGTTTGCAACTGAAATTGTAGAAGCATTACCAGATTTACTAGAAAAAGCTCATGCGGTTGGTCCTAAAGATTTTGTGGATGAACGCTTTAGTTATTATTTCTTTGGCAACACTTTATTTGGTTTGATTAATGCAATTGGAGCAACTGGCTATATCTCTGAAGATGAACTGTTAATCCATTTGCAACAAAATTTACTTCAATTATTAGAGCAATATCCAGATAGCACATTATTACAGGGTTTATTATTTAACGATTCTTTACCGTATAAAGGCAATTTACTTACACGTTTACATGAATTAGATGAGCTTATTGCACCTTTAGAACATCAGTCCGTGTATGTGCAGCTACCAAATCCACTGTACGTTGAACAGAAGGATGTGAGTTATGCTTGATTTTATTGGAATTGGACTGGGGCCGTTTAATTTAAGTCTGGCTAGTCTGTTACATGATAAAAGCGGGCTGCAATATCGCTTTTTTGATCAGCGTGAGAAATTTGACTGGCATGCTGGTATGCAATTGCCAAACGCGATGTTACAAGTTCCTTTTATGGCTGATTTGGTTAGTATGGTTGAGCCAACCAGCCCTTTTAGTTTTTTAAATTATTTAAAACACCATCAACGTTTATATAAATTCTATTTTAGAGAAAATTTGTATATACCGCGTCAGGAATATAATCATTATTGTCAATGGGTTGTAGAACAACTTAACCATATTGAGTTTAGTAGCCATGTGCTGGATATTAAACCGATTAAAGGTGGATTTGATGTGGAGGTAGTGTGTAATGGGCACCACCAACATTATCGTACTCGACAATTGGTATTGGGGGTTGGTACAACTCCACATTTGCCAGAAAGCTTACAACAGATTTACTCAAAATCAGGAACCTGCCTGCATTCATCAGAATATTTACAGTACAGCTCCCAGAAGTTATCAGGAAATGTAGTTTTAATTGGTTCTGGACAGTCCGCAGCAGAGATTTTTTTAGATCTATTTGATCGTCAGTATATGAATGGTCGAACTACACCAGACTTTCATCTTTATTGGTTAACCCGTTCTGCTGGTTTCTTTCCAATGGAAAATACACCATTCGGTTTAGAACATTTTAGTCCGGATTACATGCATTATTTTTACCATTTACCATCAGGTTTAAAGGCAGAGTTACCAGCGCAACAAGCAAATTTATATAAAGGTATTAGCAGTAAAACGATACGTGATATTTATGAGCGGTTATATCATCGTAGTATCGGTGGAATGCCTACAGATGTTACGTTGGCTGGACATCATCAACTGCAATATGCAGAGCTCTTAGAAAACCAGAAAACAAAGTTGTGTTTTGAACACCGTCAGCAAAATAAGAATTATATTCTGGAGGCTGATTGTGTTATTGCAGCTACGGGTTATCGTTATCCAAACCCTAAGTTTCTGCAAAATTTACAATCTTTGATCATACGAGATCAGGCCGACCATTGGCAGGTGACTTCAAACTTTAAAGTCAATTATCAAGGTGAGGGATCTATATTTATTCAAAATATGGAAGTTTATCACCACGGCGTAGGTACGCCTGATTTAGGCTTAGGAGCATATAGGGCAGCCACAATTGCAAATCAATTGGTTGGTGAAGAGTTATTCAAACTTGATCATTCTCAGTCATTCCAACAATTTGGAGTGAATGCATCAGCGCAAGAAGAAGTTTCTATTCGCAATATTGCAGCCTCAAAAATAACCGAGTTTTCAAGACCCTTAAATAAATCAGGGCCAATGCATCATTCTGCTTTGGGAGCGTATGCACGAAGTAAATTATCTGAGCATATTGAATAAGCTGAACAGAGGATATGTGTATGGAACGTTCTTCTGTGTCCGCGGCTCAACCTCATGAGCAAAGTTTACAACGCTACGTACTTCTGACGGTTATGCTTGGTACAGGTACGGTTAGTTTAAATAACAGTAGTTTCAACCCTGCAATACCTCATTTAATGTCCTATTTTCAGGTAGGTGAGGTATGGGCAAGTTGGGTGGTTGTTGCCTTTTTATTAGCAATGAGTATCAGTTTGCCTTTAGCTGGATTCCTAAGCCAGCGTTTTGGTAAGCGGTCAATTTATTTAATTGCCTTATTGGGATTTGCTTTGGCTTCTATAGCAGGTGGTTTATTTAATCAGTTTGAATCGGTGTTGATTGCTAGAGCTCTGCAAGGCTTTTGTAGCGGATTAATGATTCCATTATCTCTTGGACTAATTTTTTCAGTTACGCCCAGTGAACAACGGGGAAGTACAACAGGATTATGGGGTGCCATGATCATGCTAACCTTAGCAGTTGGGCCTATGCTCGGAGCACTGGTTTTGGTATGGCTTAATTGGAAGGCCTTATTTTTTATCAATTTACCCGTTGCTTGT
>NZ_POYH01000080.1:153971-162361 GCF_002899995.1 Acinetobacter sp. AKBS16
GGCATTAATTTTAGGCTATGTTTTTCTACCTAAAGAGCAAGGGGACAATAAGCAAGAGTTTGACTGGGCAGGCTTCTTTTTTCTCGGTTCAAGCATAGTTTTATTACTTGGGACACTGAGCCAAATCCATCAAATTCAGGACTTATTTCAACCTCTATATGGTGCGCTTTTAGTTCTAAGTGTACTGCTTTTTATAAGATTTATTTTTGTACAAAAGAATAAGTCTATGCCATTAATCGAGCCAGCTTTGTTTGCTACGAAGGGTTTCCGCTACAGCTTAGTCATTTGTGTGGCACAAACAGTAGGCTTATTTATTGGCATGTTGCTCATTCCACTATGGATACAGCACCTTCTAAAGTTAAGTCCGCTTTGGACTGGTTTTGCGCTAATGAGCAGTGCAGTAGTTACCGGTATTTGTAGTCAACCTGCAGGAAAATATCTAGATCGTTACGGTGCTGCAAAAATCATGTCTCTTGGACAAATGATTACTGTGGCTTCTTTTCTTTTGCTTGCTTGGGCACCTGTACAAAATGTCTGGTTCATTGTGTTTTGTATGATATTACATGGCTTAGGAATGGGACTTTCTTATATGCCATCGACTACGGCAGGTTTGAACAGCTTACGCCAGCAGCAACAGCATCTAGTTACTCAAGCGGCCGCTCTAAATAATTTATTCCGACGTATTTTTGCTGCAGTGGCAGTCGTTATTGCCGCGTTATATCTTCAGCTAAGACAACAATCATTGCCGTTAAATACTCAAGCAATATTTACATCATTTCACACTATGCAGGAAATCTTTGTGTGTTGTGCAATTCTTATACTTTGCACTTTGCCTTTCGCATGGCGTTTTCCTGAACAGTACAGAATCGACCAATTAAAGAAATAGGATTCATAAAAATGGGACAATTACATCCAGTTTTATCAAATACACATGTGATTCAAAATGCTTTACAGGCTTGGCAGCATCCAAATTCGGATCAGGCAAAATATGTTGAGCAACGTGTTATTAAACAATTACTTCAAGCTTTAATTTTTGAAGATATTATTCATTCAGAATATGATGGAAAAAATTTTATTATAGAAATACAAAATAGTCAGCGCCAAACCATTCGTTATGTCGCTGCAGGGCAAAGACAATATAGTTACAAGCTGTTACGTCTCGCCCGCAATCAGGATGTATTTCGTCAAGATGAAAACGGTCATTATCAGATTGCTACTTTAAATTTAGTTATTGATGAAATTCTTAGAACCATAACCGATGCAGCAAAAGTTGAAGATTTTATTTTTGAATTAAAACGAACATTTATTCATGATTTACAGTCTCAAGCATGTTTTGATCACTATGCTTTGCCAGCAACTCAATATCCATATGATATTTTAGAATCATATTTAATGGATGGTCATCCATATCATCCGTGTTACAAGTCACGTGTAGGTTTTAGTTTACAAGACAATGTACGCTATGGTGTGGAGTTCGCCCAACCAATCGCCTTGGTCTGGTTGGCTGTGCATCAGGACATTGTTGCAAAAAAAAATTCAGAAGATATAGAACCAGATTCATTTTTTAAGGAGCAATTGAATTCACAAGAACAAGAGCTATTCCTGCAACATCTCTCAGATCGTGATTTGAAGGCTGATGAATATATTTGGATTCCGGTTCATCCTTGGCAATGGGAAAACCATTTAATTTCTATTTTTGCTGAAGAAATTCTAAATGGCAAAATTGTTTATTTAGGGCAAAGTCAGGATCGCTATCTAGCCCAACAATCTCTACGCACTATGACTAACTTGCAGCATCCGGAAAAGCCTTATATCAAACTGTCGATGAGTCTAACTAATACATCAAGCTCACGTGTTCTGGCTAAACATACAGTAATGAATGGGCCAATTATTACAGACTGGTTGCAACGCTTAATTAAACAGAGCAAAACCGCCCAAGAGCTTGATTTTGCTGTATTACGTGAAGTGTATGGTTTAAGCGTGGATTTTACTAAATTGCCAAAATCACATGCTCAACAGGCCTATGGCACAATTGGATGTCTATGGCGTGAGAGTGTGCATCAATATTTACGTGAAGGTGAAGATGCAATACCGTTAAATGGCGTGAGTCATATCCAAAAAGATGGGCAAGCATTAATTACACCATGGTTACAGCAATATGGTGTTGAATCATGGACACGTCAACTTTTGAAAGTTGTAATTACTCCTTTGATTCATTTACTTTTTGCGGAGGGAATTGCAACTGAATCACATGGCCAAAATATTATTCTTGTACATAAACAAGGTTGGCCAACGCGAGTTCTTTTAAAAGACTTCCATGATGGTGTGCGCTATAGTCCAGCACATTTAGCACACCCTGAATTGGCTCCTGAACTCGATCAGTTGCCGCCTGAGCATGCAAAAACCAACAGTATGTCATTTATTTTGACAGATGATTTAAATGGTATTCGTGATTTTAGCTGTGCCTGTCTGTTTTTTGTCGCTTTAACCGATATTGCAATATTTTTAAATCAAAACTTTGATCTGCTAGAAAAAAAATTCTGGCAATGGGCTGCGGAAGTCATCCAAAATTACCAGCAGCAACATCCAGAGCATGCTTCACGTTACCAATTATTTGATGTTTTTGCCGAAAAATTGCGCATTGAGTCATTAACTAAACGGCGTTTATTTGGCGATCGTAGTATACAAATTAAATTTGTCGATAACCCGTTAGCTCCTTTTAAATTGCAGGTGAAGTGAGATTTATCTATGAATGCACTTCAGCCCGTTTATCAAGTAATGAACCAAGGAATCTTACAGGATTTTATCAATAGCCTACTGGTTGAAACGATTATTCCTGAACAGTTTATTTTTGATTTTGCGACTGCCCAAACTGCGCTAAATCAACATGGCAAAAATCTTCAAGAAGTATTTAAAAACACGTCTGAACAATTTTCTTTTGTGCTATTACACGAAGAGAATCGGCAAGGCTTGGTCATGTTTACGGTACAAAAAGGTATTACTCAAGCCTGGAAGTTTGCTAATGAAACAGAAGTTTTTCTATTGGAACGCACAAATGATCATGTTCAGATCAATGTGATTGGGATAATAGAACTTTTTGAGTTTATTCAAGCGATAGGTCTTTTTAATCATTGTAGTGCTGATAAAGTTCAAGCCTTTTATGAGCAGCTGCAAAAATGTTTAAAGCAATATCATTTATTACAACAGCATCGGGTAAATGCACATGATTTATTGAATCAAAGCTTGGCACATAGATTCCGCATTTTAGAACAATATGCAGGTTATCGGGACCGCCCATATCATCCTTTAGCCAAATTAAAAGAAGGTCTCAGTCAGCAAGAGTATATGCAATATTGTCCGGAATTCGCTCAAGAATTATCTATTCATTGGGTGGCTGTACATAAAGATAAAATGATGTTTGGTGAAGGGGTAGAAAATATTTTCAAACAACAGCCAAGCGAAATTTTTATTCCTCGTTCTGAGCGATATCAATTAAAACAGGAAATGTTTCAACGTGGGTTAAATGAAACCCACATTGCAATGCCAATTCATCCTTGGCAATTTGAGCATTTATTTCCCAAGTTCTATGCGGATGATATTGCCGACGGCGTTTGTCATCCTTTGAATTTTATCTCTAAAGGAATGTATGCCAGCGCGTCTATGCGTAGCCTCTTATCAAAAAATGTTTTAGAAGAAAGTTTAAAATTACCGATAGGAATTAAAGCTCTTGGTTCATTAAGATTTTTGCCTATTGTGAAAATGATTAATGGTGAAAAAAATCAGAAATTATTACAGCAAGCCAAGGCAAAAGATGCTGTCTTAAAACAAAAATTATGGCTTTGTGAAGAAACACAATGGTGGTCATATTTACCCGAGAAGCAAAATGACCGGACAGCAGACAATGAGTGGTTATTTGTAGAGAAACCTACCCATTTGGCAGCTCAGCGCCGTCATATTCCAGCTGAATTATTGCAAGAACCTTATCAACTTATACCAATGGCAAGTCTTGGACATACAATTATGGATCAGCCTGCCATTTTTGATTATATTTTGCAGCTTCAACACAAGGACATAAATTCCAAGCAGATACTTATCGAGTTTGAGAAACTGTGTACATGTTTCTTTGATGTAAATTTGCGATTATTCCGCTTAGGGCTTATGGGTGAAATTCATGGGCAAAACATATGTCTTGTGTTGAAAAATGGCGAATTTGATGGATTGATGTTCCGTGATCATGATTCATTACGTATTTATTTACCTTGGGTAGAGCAAAACGGATTAAAAGATCCTAATTATTTGAGTCCACATGATTTTAAAAATACGCTTTATCATGAATCGGTAGAGGCTCTGTTATTTTATATTCAAACTTTAGGTATTCAGGTTAATCTAGGGTGTATTGTTGATAATTTAGCTAGTCATTATCAAATTGAAGTTAAGAATCTATGGTCTGTACTTGCTCATGCGTTACAGCAAGTTATTCAAAATCTAAACTTCCAGCCAGAGATTTTGGCCCAGCTCCAACATTTACTATTTGAAGTGCCTGAATGGCCATATAAGCAGTTACTTCGACCTTTGCTAGAACAAGATACACGGATTGGTAGTATGCCATCGGGAATTGGGAAAACCCGAAACCCACTTTGGTATGCCTTAAATTGTTAGTGATATCTGACGATGAATACGTCTTTTAAAATACAGGCAGAGAAGTGTGCAACTCTGCCTATATTGCAACAGCGTCTGAAATTAAATGTTCAAATACTACCTGAAAGTTCAACAACCTTAGATTGTCTGTTGAATGATGATATATGTCGACAGGTGTTACAGGATTTTGCAACACGTATTCATGCTAAAAATCTAACTTGTGCGACCTCATTGTTTGTCAAATATTGGTGTACAAGTTGGATCTTACCTTTTTTATATTGCCATGTGGCTGTTTTGCCATTTGTAAAATGGGATAGTTCAGCATTAGTTATAGACTTGCCGGAACAATGGTATTGGGATAGGACTTTACAGTTAAACCAAACAAGTTTTTATTCTTTTCAGATTATACATTTGCAAGAGTTTAATGACTTGATAGAACAACTGAATGTGCTATTTAAGCAGTTAGCGAAAATAGGTCGCGTACCTTATGTATTACTCTGGGAAAATGTAGCTGTTCGAGTAGTACAGTTTTATCATTCTTTTACAAATCAAAATCTAAATCCGGATATACAGTCTCGGTTAGAACAGCAAAAACAATTCTTTAAGTCAAAAGCTGCCGAAAGTTTTTATTTAACTGAAAATCCATTTGTGCGTTTATGGAATGGATGGCATCTAGAATTTAATACTTTTATGAGACAAAAATGCTGTTTTTATTTTCAGCTCGAAGAGGCTGAGCAGACCTTATGCCGTAATTGTCCCTTACGTTTAAAAGAAATCGGAAAATTTAAAGATGAATCAAATTAATACTTCTAAAGCACTTGTTACAGCATATAAAGAAATAGCAACCTCTACTATTGGTCATGTACTTGATCAGGGATATATTCCTCAGGTATTCCCCTTAAGACCTGAAGATAAGGTGGTAGGGATTGTACGTACAGTTCGGATTGAATCGATCAATGCGAGTGGTTTAAGACAAGTCTTGATGAGTTGTCAACCAAATGAAGTTCTCGTTATTGATGCAAGATATGATCTACAACGTGCTTGCTGGGGAGAGCAAAGGAGCGTAGCTGCTATACACTGTGGTCTGGCTGGGGTTGTGGTCTTAGGTGCTATTACAGATCGGCAGGCTTTACTTAAACTCAAACTTCCTATATTTGCTCATACAACCAGTTGTTTAACCACTCGTAATGAAGGGGAAAGTCTCGTTGAAATAGATGCCAAGATTCATATTAATCATACCATTATACAAACTGGAGATCTGATTGTAGGGGATGCAGATGGAATATTTATAATAAAAATGGATGTGGCACAGCAATATTTAAAAGAATTTCAAATGCTTGAGCAAAATGAACAAAATAAGAAAAATGAATTCTTTTTAAAAAATAAGATAGATGACTATTATTTTTAATAAAAATCATTCTCATTAATGTTTGTATTTAGTATGATGTCGTGCCTCTTGAAAAATCGTTGAGTAACATTTGGGCTAGGGAGAAATGGAAAAAATGAATGTAAACAATAAGATTGGGGTTAAATCACGTAATCACATACGTTCAAAACAAGTACTTTTTAAGATGACACCTTGTTGTCTTGCCATATCGGCTATTTTTGCACAGCAGGCTTATGCAGAAACCGTAACTCAAACGGCTGAGGTAAGCGAAAATGCAACACAAAAACCAGTAACCCAATTGCAAAAGATTGTAGTAACTGCGACTCGTACACCAAAAAATATTGCAGAGATTGCAGGTACAGTTCAATCTATTGATCAGAAACAAATTATCCAGCAAGCTACGGCGGGTCGTAAAGTTGCTGATATTCTTGCTCAACTTGTACCATCTCTTGCATCAAGTAGTGGAACAACAAGTAATTATGGTCAGACAATGCGTGGACGAAACGTATTAGTCATGATCGATGGCGTTTCGCAAACAGGTTCTCGCGATGTTTCTCGTCAATTAAATAGTATTAGTCCTGGTATGATTGAACGCATTGAAGTAATTTCAGGTGCGACTAGTATTTATGGGTCAGGTGCTACTGGCGGTATTATTAATATTATTACTAAAAGAGCAGATACATCTAAACCACTTAGCTTTGAAACAAAAGTAGGCATTACATCTTCAGATACATTCCGTAGTGACGGCTTAGCTTATGAAGTCGGACAATCTGTCTCATTTAATAAAGGCAATATGGATGGTTTCTTAGGAGCTAATTTTACAAGTAGAGGGTCTCAATTTGATGGAAATGGCGATAGAATTTCCTTAAGCCCTTGGCAAGGTAGTACGATGGACACTGATACTATCGATGTAAATGGGCGTTTAAATTTCAATTTAAATGATACTCAGACATTGAGCTTTGGTGCCCAGTACTATAAAGATAAGCAGGATACTGACTACGGACCGGATTACTCTTATTTACCGACAACCTCTAAGAGTAATGATGCTACAACGCCAACTTATAAGGCAATTAAAGGTTTAAAGCTTAGTAATCCATTATTTACCGAGCGTTATGCTGTTAATTCACAGTATCAAAATCAAGACTTTTTAGGCCAAATACTAAATGTTGAAGCATATTATAGAAATGAAAAATCACGTTTCTTCCCATATGGCCTATCAAATAAATCCGTGACTTCTGTAAACCAGTCTCAATCAGAAATTGAAGTAGCTGGATTACGTTCAACTATGCAAACCGATCTTAATATTGCCAATCGGGATATGAAAATAACCTATGGCCTTGATTATGATTGGGAAAAAGATAAGCAATTTGTTGATATTTTGGCAACTCAATATCCTTATTTAGTGTATACACCAACAGGCCAACGTAAAGGTTATGGACCAAACACTGAAATTCAAAATATTGGAGCATTTGTTCAAAGCGATTATGCAGTTACGGATAAATTGAACTTGCAAGCAGGTATTCGTTACCAATATATTCAAGCGGATACCGATGCTTATATTCCTAGCCGAGAGACAACAATGGTTCCGGCAGGATCAACACATGATGATAAGCCGTTATTTAATTTAGGTGCAGTTTATAAACTTACAGATGCACAGCAGGTATATGCTAATTTCTCTCAGGGCTTTAGTTTCCCTGACGTACAACGTATGTTGCGCGATGTTTCTACTTATACCGTTTCAACAGCAAATCTACAGCCAATTACAGTAAATAGTTATGAACTAGGTTGGCGTTTGAATCAGGATGATGGCTTAAATCTGGGATTGACTGGTTTTTACAATACTTCGGATAAAACTGTCCAATTCAACAATCGTGCAGCAAAGGTTGTAGATACAGATCAAAGAGTATACGGGGCGGAAGCAACTATTAGTTATCCATTTATGGAAAATTATAAAGTCGGTGGCACTTTAGGATATACCCGTGGTCAGTATAAAGACGTGGCGAATAAATGGCATGAATTAAACTCATTTACGGTTGCTCCAGTGAAAGGAACCCTTTTTGCTGAATGGGATAATAATGAAGGGTATGGTGTTCGTGTTCAGATGCAAGCTATTAAAGGAACAAATAAAGCTTATAAAGATGACCGTGAATTAGCCGCATTTGCAACAACTCAAGATGAAGCTTTCCAAAACGCTGTAAAGAATGATGCGAATAGTGCTGCGCAAATCAAAGGTTATACCACTATGGATGTATTAGCACATTTCCCGGCTTGGAAAGGTCGTGTAGATTTTGGTGTTTATAATGTGTGGAACCGTCAGTATCGAACAGTATTTGCTCAGCAAGCAGCCGTCTCTAATGCTAATCCG
>NZ_POYH01000081.1:0-846 GCF_002899995.1 Acinetobacter sp. AKBS16
CTATGATCCTGTAACCGGTACACTAACGCCTACCACTCCGCTGGCAGATGGTTCACATCAACTGACTTATACGCTGACTGATGCAGCAGGTAATGAAAGTGCACAGAGCCCAGCAATAACAGTTACTGTAGATACAACTGCGCCAGTTTTGACAATTAGTACATCTGATTTGGTTCTCGCATCGGGCGAAGCTGCAACTATTACATTTGAATTTAGTGAACCCGTTAGTGAATTTTCAGTTTCAGATGTAGTTGTTAGCGGTGGTGTACTAAGTAATTTTATTCAAGTTGATGCAAATACATGGACAGCAATTTTTACTCAAAGTGGATCAGTAGCACCAAGTATTAGTGTAGCTGATGGGGCCTATACTGATATTGTTGGCAATACCGGTAAAGGTGACGTTCTGGATGGAGCAGATGGTTTTATTTTTAATCCCTTAGCAGTTGACTTGATTGGTGAAATCACTATTCCAGCAGATATAAATAACGATAATATTCTCAATGCTAATGAGTTAGGAGCAGATAAGACATTTACTGCTCAGATTACTTTAGGTAGTGATGCGGCTGTAGGAAATATTATTAGTGTAAATGGTATAAACTATACAGTAGTACAGGCAGATTTGGATGCTGGGTTCATAACAGCAGAAATTATTGTAACTGTGGATGGAGATTTATCTGTTCGTGCAGAAGCACGTGATTCTGCTGGTAATACAGACATTGCCGATACAACTATAAAAGTGATTACAGTTGACACGACAGCACCTATTACGCCTTCTGCACCAACAGGCTATCTGGACAATGTTGGACCTGATCAAGGAATCAAGGGATCAGGCAGTAGTACAGATGA
>NZ_POYH01000081.1:921-1285 GCF_002899995.1 Acinetobacter sp. AKBS16
CGACCCCGGGTGTTGTGATTTCTGCACCGGGTGCAGGTGAGACTCCGACCTTGTATGTTGATGGTGAGAAGGTAGCTGCAAGTTATGATCCTGTAACAGGTACACTAACGCCTACCACTCCGCTGGCAGATGGTTCACATCAACTGACTTATACGCTGACTGATGCAGCAGGTAATGAAAGTGTACAGAGTCCTGCACTGTTACTGACAGTGGACACGACAGCGCCGAGCTTGGTGATTACGGCCCTGGACCCTGCACTCACTGCGACTGAATCGACAACAATCAGCTTTACGTTTAGCGAGGCGGTCAGTGGCTTTGATATTGATGACATCACGCCAGTAGGCGGTACGCTGAGCAATCTGGT
>NZ_POYH01000082.1:0-3552 GCF_002899995.1 Acinetobacter sp. AKBS16
GAAACCGAGTCAAAAGCGATTTCTTTACTGGCGATTGATACCCAACAACAAGTAAAACCATTTTATTGCGTGCTTTTTGAAGGTGAAATTCATCACAGCATTAGCAATGAATATATCGACAGTATCTTACGTCAAAACTTCCATTATGAACTTGCACGAAACTTAGGGCAGCTCGACCAGCCTCAAATTCGCCAAGCCAATAATGGCTGGAATGCGTACAAGAAACTAGTCATGTTTGATGGCATTATCGAAGGCAATATCAAGCCTGAGCCACTCAAAAAAGTCACCCTGAATAGTTTGGAACAACTATGAAAGGGATGAAGCCATTTAATACCCGGTTTTTAACACTTCGACACGCCTTATATCTAGGCGTGTTGGTTGTGTCGAATACACATGCCATGACTTTAGACGAAGCTTTGTCAGCAAGTTTAAAACATGAAAGCCAGCTTGAAGTGAGCCGTTTAAGTGTGAACCAGTCCACCGCTATGCTTGAACAGGCCAAGCAACGTGATGGACTCAAAGTTAATTTAGTCGGGCAACTTGACTATGAAAGAATAAATACGCCTTCACACGTCTTGTTTCCAACCGAAGGAAACCGTAAAGGCCGAAGTTTGCAATTGCAGGCAGATTATCCGATTTATACCTCTGGACGGCACCGTTTAGGGATAGATATTGCCGAAAGTCAGCTTTCTGCCCAACACCAAGGCTTATCAGATCAAAGATCGGAAACGATTTTAAATACCGTGATGGTCTATACCGATGTATTAAAGAAGAAAGCCATTTTAGAACTTAGACAAAAGACTATGGCAAATCTGCAACGGTCTTTATATGAGTCAAAGCGCCGTTTTGATGTCGGTATGATTACCCGTGCGGATTTGGCTCAGGTGTTGGCACAAGTCGCGCAAGGTCAAGCCGATATTACACAGGCGCAATCTAACTTGACCGTAAGCGAAGCGCAGTTTTATCAAGTGACAGGTACAACACCTGACAACCTTGTTCCAATCAATCAATTACCTACTATTCCCGCTAACCTAGATGAAATATTGGCTCAAACCAAGAACCATCCGGCTTTAATGCGGGCTAAATATGAAAAGCAAGCCGCCGAAAAACAATACGCTTTAACTAAACGAGAACTCTGGCCAACGGTTATGCTGACCAGCCGTGCCGGAAAGCAAGATGAAGCGAGTTATATTGGCTCTGAAAGTAATAACTATATGGTTGGGGTGCAGCTCAATGTGCCGCTTTATGATGATGGACTAAATCGGGCCAATGTTAAAAAAGCACAGGCCGATATCGATTTGGCTACGCAAAAAATTCGAAGTCTTGAGCTGGACTTGAATAAGCGTACCCGTACCACCTATGCGCAGCTTCAAACGATCCGACAAAATAAAGACGCATTGGCAAATGCCATAGAGGCAGCGTCTATTGCTTTTGTCTATACCCGTAAAGAGTTTGATGTCGGCACCAAAACTACCTTTGATTTGCTCAATACCGAGCAGAAACTACTTGATGCACAAACCCAGAAAACCGTAAATGACCAAGACGAAGTGGTGTTTGTTTATCAGCTACTCGACCAAATGGGGCGTTTAAACAATTTGGTTCCTACACAGACCGCACAACAGGTGAATAATGAATAAAACAAATACACCACTTGCTGACAATACGCTTATTACCCGTGAAGCGACTTTGGCAGATGACGAGGCTTTACGAGAGTTAATTGCCGTACCCATGACCACCAAAGGCATACAAATCAGCTTTCAGCGTGAACCGAGTTATTTTAGGGCGTCTGACATTGTGTATCGGCATAAACTGCATGTCGTGATTGAAGATACCGAAAGCCAAAAGAAAGTGGCCTGTTATAGCAATGGTTATCGTCCGTGTTATATCAATCGGAACATTCAAAACTTACGCTATGCTGGAGATTTACGGGTAGATCACAGCTATCGGGGTAAATCATTGGTGAAAGTCTTAGGCAAACATGTAAAACAGACTATGCATGAACCAAACTTTAGCCAAATGATTATTTTTGATGATAACCACGCGGCGCGTGCTGCCATCCAAACAGGCAAAACGGGAATGCCCGATTATTATGATGAAGGGCTTATAGAGACACTTAGTCTGACGAGCACTGGTGCAAAACGGAAAATCAAGGCTTTTTTAAATCAGGTTAATAAACAGAGTGATCTTCAAGAGATTCGTACTTGTGTCGCTGAAGCTGAGCATGTACCACCCATGAACCAGTTTATTCGTGACATGGCAGAGTTTTATAACTTTATTCCAGCCTATAACTTTGAAGAACTTGCCCAAGGGCATCGGTATTTTTCAGGTATGAAACTCTCGGACTTTTCACTTTATTTTAAAGGTGAAAAACTGGTGGGCATGTTTGGTTTGTGGGATCAGCATAGTATTAAACAAACCAAAATTTTAAATTACAGCTCGGCCATAGCTGTGCTTAGACCCGTTTATAACTTGCTAACCCCAATTACCAAAGCCATGCGTTTGCCTAGACTCGGTGACTCTATCAAATACCATGTGCTACATACGCTTATGTGCCATCCACAAGATTTGGCTTTGCATCATAAAATGCTCGACGATGCCTATAACAAGTCAAAACAGCAGGGCGTTGGTGTGGTGAGTTTTACGCTTTCACATAAAGATCCGCGATATCAGTTAAACCAGTTTTATAAAGGTGAACGTTTAACGGGTATGCATGGTTTTATTAGCTTTGAAGGCGACCCAAGACCAAGTTTTGATAAAAAGCTGATCCCATACTTAGAGGTTGGACGTATTTAACTTAAAACTTGAAGTAATTTTAATGAAGCCCACGAAAGTGGGTTTTGTCATTTTGAAGATGAGCGCTGAAGTTGAAGATCAGTTTATAAAAGAAAATATAGCAATAATTTATAATATAATTATTTAATTTTTAATGGAAAATTATTTTAATTTTTATTGATCCTTAGTCACTAAACGTACATATAGCGCAACTACTATACAAATCGAAATTTAAGAACATGGTAGTTAAGTGATGAAAAAAAGTTTATTGGGCGGCCTTATTCTGTCTTTGTGTACGACTCCAGCTTTTGCATTAAATATTTTATTGGTTAACGATGACGGTCTAACCAGCAATGTCAAAGCACTTTATGATGAATTAAAAGCAAATGGTCATAACGTGCTTGTTTCTGTACCGTGTTCACCACAAAGTGGTCGTGGTGGTGCAATTGTGATGTACAGCTCAACAACAATTACCGCGGATAATGATAAGCAAATTGCGGCTGAAAATGGTTGTCACAACGGCGCAGCACCAATTGGCGCACCTGCCGCTGGAACTTTTACCAAAGCGGGTTATACCAATGGTGACTGGAGCTACACGCATGGTACACCAGTCATGGCAACAATTTATGGACTAGATGTGGTTGCGCCAAAGCGTTGGGGTAAAGCACCAGACCTAGTTTTATCTGGTCCGAATGAAGGTCAAAATGTCGGAAAAGTTGTTGTACACTCTGGCACCATTGGCAATGTACAGTTTTCGGCAGGACGCGGGATTCCATCTAT
>NZ_POYH01000082.1:3631-8260 GCF_002899995.1 Acinetobacter sp. AKBS16
TGCCTTAAGCGCCGATACCAACACGGTAGATGACAAAACTTTAAACAACCCTAACTCTGCGATTGTGGCAAAACAAACCGTAGTGTTATTAAAAGAATTACAAGCTAAGGCAGGTAAGGGCCAATTGTTGCCAAAAGGCATTACGCTAAATGTGAATTTCCCTAAAAATTTAACCACCAGCACGCCGTTTGCTTTTTCTAAAATTGGGACTTATGACTTATATAAATTGAAGTTCCAAGTGACCAAAGATAGTAAAGGCAACAATCAATTTGGCTTAGGAATCGATGCGGCACCATCGGCCCCAACTGCCGCTCAAATGTCGGATGAAAGCGCTGTAATGCAAAGCAAAATTGCTGTGACTGCAATGCAAGTTGCTTATGATCAACGACCAGCAGGTCAAGAATGGCTTAAAATCCGTTTAAAAAACTTATTTAACAAGTAAGGAGAAAGACCATGAAACGTTGTTTATTGGTTTTACTCCTTGGGCTTGGATTGGCGGCTTGTAATGACAATGATCATGATGACCAAGTCTCGACTGAAAAACCTGCACTGGCTCCGAGCTTAGATGTCGGAACTTATATTATTAGTACCGAAACCGATCAAGAATTACCTATGGCGGGTAAATACTATTCTGGCGCAGATGGGACTAAATTATTGGTTTTAGATGATGACGAAAACCGCGCCAAGATTGTGATGAGTTATGATGCAAAAACAAAAGCTTGGCGAAGCAACCAGTCTAATCAATCAATGACTGTTGAATTAGCACATTATGAAAAAATTGCTGATCAAAAACTTTTGCTTAATCAATTGGTCGGCACCTACGATTTATCGTTTCCAGATGGAACGACGGTAAATGCCGAGGTTAGTGCACAAGGCAAAATTGTCTCGAAAGACCCGAATTGTGTGTTTACGGGTGTTATTACTGTAAGTGCATTAGCCAATACCGCAAACTATCAACTTACCGATAATCAGTGTGATGCGCTAAAAAATAACTCGAAAGGTTATGTTGTGGTAGATGAAGATTTAGAACCTATGAGTTTTAGACTTGTATCTGACACGATTGCATCAAAAGACATTTGGGCATTTGCACAATCTTAAAAATAAAAAGGCAACGGATTTATTTCGTTGTCTTTCACTCCAACTTATCTTGCGCCGTTGAAACAATTAACATGGTTTGAAGGTAATAATCGACACGTGATTGATTACTTTCTTTATGTGAGTTGTGCGCATTAAAGGCTGCATCATGAAGTTTCACGACTCGAGCGATCGGATTCAAACCACAACGAATCAAATATTCTTCGCGTGTTTCAGTTTCCCGTTTAGTTAATGCATCAACCGCATCACGGACTTCCTTTCCGAATAAGCTTTCGATTTTGGCTAGGGTAAGAGGCGTATCTTCAACGCTATCGTGGAGAAGGGCTGTAATAATATAGACTTCCGAAAATCGGTGCTCAATTAATGAATTGACCACACCTTTAATATGGTAATCAAAGTAATCATGAGGACCATACTTTTGACCTTGATGAGATTCTTTTGACAATTTCTCTGCTAATTCAACTTTATTTTGAGTCATTTTTTGCTCTTATTACTTTAAGTATATGACATGGCCTAATGGGTGAGATGGGGCGCTTAAGTCATAATTTTATACTGGATAAGCTACTTTGTTGTGAATACTCTCGTTTGTTTGGTGAATCTCCACAATGTAATATTCAATATATGAAAACGGATAAATAAATTATTGCTATCTATAAATATGAGATGCGCAAAAATTTGCTCACTTTTATCTAAAATAAATCAAATTGAGCAAATATATTCACAAAAACTTATTTTTATAGTATTTTTGAGAAAATAATTGCTCATTTGTACTAATGAAAAAATTAACGATACAGGCTTTACTAAATAAAAACTGGATAGATATAGCAGAACTAAAACTGCTGGAACCTAAGTTGGGTTCGGCTAGCGCCAGTGAACTAGAGTATGAGTTGAATTATGCAATTCAATATTTAGAAAGACGAGATGAGCACGCCTGTAGTTTATCACTTCCTGTACAAATTCTTATTAAACACGAATCGGACACATGGTTTGGCTTTTTAGATGATATTGTTCCATCTGGCGCTGCACGCCGTTATTGGGTGAATTATCTAGATTTACAACGCTTAACCTATGCGGAACAAGAAAGTATTCTATTAGAAAAAGGTGGGATGGCACCTGTTGGTAATTTACGAATTAAAGAAGCATTGCCTCCACTAAACCCAGAGTCAACCTTGCACTTACGTTATTTTAGTAAGGAAGATGTGGCTGAGCGTAATATTGATTTTCTGGAATATGCTCAACAAATGGGAGCTATTAGTGGTGGTGCAACTGGTGCTGGCGGGGAAGCTCCCAAGTTGCTTATTCGTGTTTCACCGGAACAAAAAGTCTGGATTGACACCTACCAAGAAAAATTTGATCAGCCAGATCAGCATTATTTAGTTAAATTTCCGCGAAATAAACGTAGCGAGATTGATTGCGATATTCTCAGAGCTGAATATTATTACTATCAAATACTCAATGAATTAGGTTTCAACACAATTGAAACAACCCAAATGAAGCTCATTGAAGGTACAAAATATCCGTCATTGTGGCTTCCAAGATTCGATACAGAATGGTGTGATCAATATTGGCACCGCTATGGTCTAGAGTCTGTGTATTCTGTACTAAATAAGTCTTCTGGTAGCCATCTTAACCATTTCGAAGTAATTGAGGATCTATGTAGATTACTCACAAGCATTGACTCAGATTTTGATATACCACAATTTATTTGTGAGTGGTTACAACGTGACTTACTTAATATCATTTTTGGCAATTCAGATAACCACGGTCGTAATACATCGTTTATAAAAAAATCTGGAAAAATTTATCTTTCGCCTATTTATGACTTTGCACCTATGAAAGCCGATCCAGAAGTTGTGACCAGATCGACGACTTGGGGAAGTCCGTATGAGGAAGGAGGTGAATACCGGTGGGCGCAAATTACACAAAAACTTGCTCCTTGGTGCGATCCCGATTTATCTCTAGCAACATTAAGGACTTTGGCGAATAACCTGCTTGGCTTAAAGCAACGATTAGTTGATAAAGGTGTACCAAAACAAATTATTGAAATGCCAGCGCTGTCATTTGATTACATAGAAGCTAAATTGAAAAGATGGGAACTGCTATGAATGTAAAAAATCAAACCCAAGACCGTCAGCAGATTCTTATAGATTTATATAAACAATATTTGTTGAGTGAGATTACTTTGGGGCAATTGCTATCGTATTTACGCAAAAATGTGTTGGGTTTGACTCAAGAACAATATGCTAATTTGGTGGGTATAAGCCGTCGGACTTTAACGGACATTGAGCAGGATAAAGGTAAACTGACTCAATCTGTGTTAGATAAAGTGTTTAAGCCACTTGGTTTAAAAGCAGGGCTTGTACCTACGCATGAACATATTGTTAGCAAAATTATAAAGCCAACCGAGTAAGCAACTACTTAAATGTTCACAAGGGAACGCTTGTGAACACTAAAATGATAAATTTTGAGCCAATCTAATACATAAATTTTTTCAACTTTAAAATTTAACTTAATGATATAAAAGCAGATTGTAAATATTACTTAAGAATATCCTTAATTATGTAATTAAATGAAAAATAATAATTATTTAAATATTTTCTAGCCAATTTCACATTGACACTTCAAATATTGAAGATTACCATTTGCGGGCTGGCCTACATTGCCAGTCGGTTTTAGCAGACCGTTTTTAAGACCGCATCAGAATTTATTCCTTCTGAGGGATAGTTCTATGTGTACCTCTCGTCTCTTTCCCGTAGCGGTAGGACGGGAGAGGGACACCTTCGGGTGTGCTGGATGTCTTAACCAGTCTGCTAACCCTCTTTCGTTCTGCCACCATAAATCTTATGCTTTGGCAGAACTCCAAATAAAAAGGAGTTGGCTTTGCGCATCCATCATTTCTTGGCATCCATTGCCAAAAGCTATAACAACACAGCTTAAAACATTTAACGCAGCTTGATCGCCGTAAGGCTTTTCAGGCTTTAGCTCGTTATTACTTAAAACTTCGAACAACTAAAACTTGAGATGTGCTAGGCACAGTCTTTATGGCTTTGCTACGCTTTTTTTCACCTTTAGAAAAGTGGAAGGCTTTTATATCTCATTTATATACAACAAAAATTTAATTTATAACGGTAAAAATATGCCAAATTTAGTTCTCCCAACACGTGCATTAAAAGTCGTCAATAAATCAATTGAACTGTTCCATTACAATGGGTTTCATATCGTGGGCGTCGACAGACTTGTGAAAGAGTCTGAAATACCAAAAATGACATTTTATAACTACTTTCAATCTAAAGAACGCTTTATTGAAATTTGCTTGATTGTGCAAAAAGAACGACTCCAAGAAAAAGTAGCCACTATGCTCGAATACGACCACGGCACAAGCGCAGCCGATAAACTCAAAAAGCTCTATAACTTACACGCAGACATAGACGGGCTGTATTACCTGTTGTTTAAAGCCATTTTTGAAACGAAAAATAACTATCCAAACGCCTATACAACCGCCGTGAGATATAGGACATGGCTCACCAACGAAAT
>NZ_POYH01000082.1:8341-12206 GCF_002899995.1 Acinetobacter sp. AKBS16
TAGCCAGCTTAGAGCACTTAACACCGATGCTTCTTTTAACGATGCCAAATTATTTCTATTTATGATCGAAGGCACAATTATTCAGCGTTTAAGTTCAGATGAAGTTAATGAAAGGGTGGTTGAGGTGTTTTTGAGGGGAATGGGGTGAGGGTATTTAGGTAATTAAGATTTATGCTGTAGGGCAGTTTTAGATATTTTTGATATAACACTGTATAAAACTTAAAACAGTAGACAGATTAAGTTCTCTAATTAGCAAGTCCTACTTAAGCGGCCAAATAATACAGTAACTTATGGTGAAAAAGATACCCCACAAATATCCCAATTTGAGGTATATTAAAGATATATAAATTTATTGTCGATGGTTAAAATAAGTGGGTAACGAGTTAAATTTTTTATCAATTAAACAAGCTAAAGACTTGTTGAGTCAGATTTTAAATACCGAAATCGATGATAAAGAGTTTTTTACTTACTGCTTTGAAAATAGTATTCCTATTGTCAAGAAAGCATTGACAGAGTTTTCTGTAATTAAAGGATTTGAAATAACTCAATTTGAAGCAGATGAATTTTATCGATTAACAGATTATGAAAGATCTTACGATCCTGAAGAGCCCGAATGTATTTATCAGAATTGTAATTTTAGTGAACGGGTAGAGCGGATAAGGTCTCGCATTTATTACAAAATGCGAAAAGAAGAATATAAACTTAAAAAAGAAAAAATATTTAATGAGTTGAAGTATTCACAATATACTCATGAAGAGAAAGTAAAAATTGTCGAAAAAGAAATCAGAACTTATATAGATATGAAAGATCATATAGAAGATATGATGAATACAGATAGTGAATATCTTGATCTCATCAGTAAAAAGGAAGAATTAAATAGATTAAATATGATAAAAGAATCTATTCTAGTTAAACATATTAATGGAAAAAATTATGCATTTTCTGATAAAAAAATTAAAATATTTTCAAGCGGAATTTATAAGTTTCTAGATGAGGATTTGACCTCTGATTATGAAATTTTATGTAAAATCCAAGGTGATTTTGGCCTATCAATACCTAATAAAATATTAAATTTTTTAGTTGATGATGATGGAATTTATCTAAAATATGGAAAAAAGAGAAATGAAATATTTAATACGGATCCTTCGTTAATTGAGGGAATTTTACATGAAGGTTTCTTAAGAAAAGATATAGAAAATAAAGTTAATATTAATAAAAATAATGTGCGGAAAAGTTCAGACAATCATATAGAACAAATCGAAAATAAATATTTATGTATTATTGGTGCTCTTTTAGAAGAAAGGAAAAGAGCAGTAGGAGGAAAGAGAGTTCAATCTTTAGTAGCTCAGAATATTGAAGATATGACGAAAAATACTGATGCAATGTTATCAAAAAGTACCCTGGAAAAAATTTTCTCATCCGCAAATAAAATATTTAAACCTTTTAATAACAATGAAATAGATAAATAATTTTTGCATAAATATAATTGTTTTTTGCAAATGAAATGAACTATATGTCTAAAAAAGTGAAACTAGCCTCATCCCCATGATGAGGCTTTTTTATGAGTATTACAGTTTTAAAAAATGATTCATTAATAAATTTTTCTGATGACGCGGTAGCAACAGGACAAATTCAACCGACCGATCCAATGCAATTACTAGCAGATCCAAATATTTTACGTAATGCTTTACTGACCTATTCAGAAAAAGTGATTGAACTAGAATATAAAGTTGAAGTTATGCAACCTACAGTGGAAGCATTTGACCGTATTGCTACTGCGGAGGGTAGTATGTGCCTAACTGATGCTGCTAAAGCTCTACAACAAGAACCGCAAAAATTTAATAAGTGGCTTCACATGAATAGCTGGATTTACAAACGTCATGGCAGCAAACATTGGGTTGCTTATCAAGAGAAAATTAAAGCGGGATATTTAGAACATAAAGTAAAGGATATCCAGCTGCCCGATGGGACGATTAAAATCACGGAGCAGGTGAGAGTAACACCAAAGGGATTAACCAAGCTTTCAAAGCTTCTAGGAAACAACAATACATAATTTAGGCAATAAAAAAGCCCTGAATATTCGGGGCTTTTCATTTAAATTTTACTTTAATGATTCTGGTACATAATTTGGTGAATCAGTACCATAAAATGATTCAACATCTGCATCATATAAAGATTTATATCTATCTTTTGATGCGACATCCTTAGTTTCCTCAATAAATTTCTGTATTTTAGCTTTATAGTCAGTGTGACCAGCTTTATACATTTCAGTTAAATATACAAATTCGGCGTCTCTGTACTGGGGATCATTTTTGCTAGTCGATTTACTCAATTCGGTTTGTATGAGTTGGGCAGAAGCTTCGTGACACTGTTGAATTTTTACTTTGGCCTCATTTAATTTTTCAAGCAATGTACATCTAAACATTATCCGTTGAGGCAAGGGTTTCTCTTTGATTTGTTGCTCATTTAACTCATAAGCCTCTTTATACATACCAGACAGCATATAAATATTCATCAATGCCATTTCTCTTTGTTTCTTGGCAGTAACTTTCTTAATTTCAGGTATTAAAGGTGCTAAAGCTTGTTTTATCTTTTCATCTTCACCAGAAGTCACAACTTCATTTGTGATTGTTTCATATCTATCTAAAATCGCTTTATCACTTGCTGATAATTCTGTTTTTACGTTTTGAGAACTGCTTTTCGCAGTAGTATCTACCTTTGTTTGTTCATTTGATGCCTTGCTACAAGCAGTAACTCCAAATACAGAAATGAGAACAATAGTACTGATTAATTTTCTATTCATGATTTACGTCTTGATGCTGAATTTAAAGTAAAAGAGAAGCGAGTGTGAGGTGGGTTTGGTCGAACAGTACCGCCATCAAATTTTGCGGTGTAACCCATAGTTAAAGTTGCTTCTATAGTTGCTAAATCAGGTTTAGGTAGAGTTACCTTACACTGACCTACAGGCTTCTTAGAGTTGTCTGTTGACCAAACGCCTTTTCCCTTTTCCAAACGTGTTTTTCCTAAACTTTGATTGTTATGCACAAGATCAAGTGTTGCGTATGGAAAAATTGTAGCATCACCGCTCTTAAAAGACCTAAAATGAATTATGGTTTTTCTTTGCCAAGAGCATAGTCTGTTTAAGCTGTTTACGGTTAAAACCTAAAAACTCAATCACATTTCTAAACAGTGCGGGTGCTTTAGCAATCGGAGTATTTATTTTAGGTACAACAGTCATATCTTTACGCCGTTCTATACTTTCAACTACACCCGAGATAACTTCCTCAATAGAGATATATTTCCAAATACCCGAGTTACCTTTCCACACAGCTTTACCTGCTGGGTCATTTTGAATATTGTCCATTAATGGTGTTTTAAAGAAAGTTGGATGAAGGCTACCAACACCTATATTTAAATATTTTAATTCTAGACGAAGGCTATCACATAAAGCCCAAACGCCTGCTTTACTCGAAGTATAGTGAGTGTTTAACGGGGAGTGGACGAAAGCTGCCATTGAAGATACAGCCAGTAAGTATCCCTGAGTTTGTTTTACATAGGGTATAGCTGCGCGAAAAGTACGAAATACTCCAGTAAGGTTAATATCAATCGTTCTTTCAAAAGTTTCTGGTGCCATATGTTCTAGTGCTTCGGTTGAAGCTATGCCAGCATTTGCAATCACCACGTCAATTTTACCGAAGTGTTGAGCTGCATTTGCCATAGCCATTTCTAGGCTTTCCAAAGAGCGTACATCGGCCACCCAACCTGCGGCAATGCTTTGTCCACCTAGCTGTTTTGCCTGACTTTCAACTTTGTTAAGGTCTAAATCTAGGAGTGCTAGTTTTGCGCCTTTGGCTTGTAATGCTTG
>NZ_POYH01000082.1:12285-20033 GCF_002899995.1 Acinetobacter sp. AKBS16
ATCGCAAGTCCTAGTCCACCTGTTGAACCTGTAATTACGACAACTTTATCTTTTAATTTGTATTTAGACATATCAGATTTCCAGACATTTTTATAAATGAGCTTTAAGGCAATGGATTATTTCTGGACAGGTTTAGATTCACTTTCAAGTTGTTGAAGTAATCCCTGCAATTTCTTGTGGCGTATAACCATCGCATCACTAGCTACCCTAAACATTCCGCGTAATATCGAGAACGGAACCCAGCGCACTGGAGCAAAAATGCGTGGCTGTCGGCGTTGTACACCTTTTACAATTGCTTGCGCCATATATTCCGGAGAAATAGGCTTGCGTAACCATGCCGGAAATGCTGCTTCAATCATCTCCGTTACAGTTGCGTTACCCCCAAAGGCAACCTTAGCGATTGGTGTTGCTGTCCAGCCCGGATAGACAACACTAGCGGTTGCGCCAGTATATGCAATCTCTGTACGGAGACAGCGTCCGAGCATTTCTACTGCCGCTTTTGAAGCGGCATATGGAGCGTTTGCCATTCCATTGACGAAGCAATAAACAGAAGAGGTTATGAGGATTTGTCCTTTATTACGGGTCACCTCTGGTAAGGCAGCACGGACTGTGCGCCAGACACCCAGTAAATCAACCTCAACAATTTTATCGAACTCAGCTTCATCACAGCTAGCAATTGTCGAAGCACCATCACGCCATGAGATACCTGCATTGGCAAAAGCTATATCAAGGTGTCCAAAGTGTTTTATCGTTTTCTGGACTACATCTTTTGTGGCTACTGCATCAGTAACGTCTAGCGCTAATGGTAAAATACGAGACGCCTCAAATTCAGATGCAAGTTTATCTACAGCTTCCTGTTGCATATCGGTGAGTACCAAGTTTGCACCTAATGCATAAAATTCACGGGCTGTTGCTGCACCAATCCCTCCAGCGGCTCCTGTAATTAAAACAACTTTTTTGTTCAGGTCATATTTCATGGTCTTTTTCCAAATGTTTTAAATTTACTGTTACTTGACTGGAACGATGCGCTTAAGAAAGTCGATCTGATCACGAACAACACGCTCAAAAGCTTCTCCAACGTAAATTTCAAAATGACCATCGGCGTAGTGCTTAATTTCATGATTAGGTGTATGGCTCGCATGACGCAATGTTGTTTTTGAGGGGGCAACAGAGTCGGTATCACAGACACAAAACAACACGGGCGCTTGAATACGTGATGTCTTACGGCCCGGGTAATAGCGTATGATGTCGAGTACAAAACGTGCAGCGACATAGTTTGGTATATTTGATCCTGAAGGCATGAGTGCGAGATAGCCTGAATAAGCATCAGGTGCATTCATTAATGCTGTATGTCCTGATGGTGCTGCAAGAGGTACCATGACTGGCTTGGCGCCGAGTATTGATCCAATCTTGTCTTTTAAAGCGAGTCCCGTGAGTTTGAGGGTCGTTATCGGGTCCATTGCCATGCTAGATGAGAAACCATCAGTGAAGGGGCATTGTGATATAACAGCAGCAAGTCGGTTATCATCAGCAGCTGTTGCCAGCACATGGCCTCCACCAAAAGAAGTCCCCCATATAACTACGCGGTTTGGGTCAATTTTGTCTAGGCTACGTGCATAGGCAATGGCAGCTTTCCAGTCTTTGAGCTGACTTTTTATATCTAGTAATTGTCGAGGTTGTCCTTCGCTATCACCAAAATAGCGATAATCAAATACTAAACAAGCATAACCCTCTGCCACAAAGCGCTCTGCAAAAGCGGTTAAACGCATTATTCGAGTACCACCCAGACCGTGCGCCATCACAATAATTGGTGTAGTGGCCTCGGTCGCTGGACGATATAAATAGGCACTGCATTTCATGCCATTTGAATTAAACTGAACATCCAGTGGCGCTTGGGGCACATTATTTAGACTTTTACCCATCGTATTTTTCTCAATATTGGCTATAACGCTATCTTCTGAAAAATAATGAGATAGGGCTTGATGAAAGCTGCCATATTGCTTGACACTTTGCGCCAAAATTTGGATTGAGCAGGTATTTTTAGTTATTTGCTTTTGTTTAAAAGCTTTAAGTACACTAATTGATAATTGGCGCCAAATTAGAACTATACGGAATGAATGGATTGAATAAGCCGTTGTATAGAAGAAGGATTTCTGAAATCTATGTTCAGTTATTATTTGAATATCTGGAAAAACTAGGACATGACCCAGAAAAGGTACTGGGTGAACCATGGCCTAAAGCAGATTCAAATCATTTAGAAGGCGTAGATATCGATCATTGGGAAAGTCTTCTCATTATTGCTAAAGATTATTTAAATGACCCTTTCATTGGTTTACATGTGGGGCAAACCATTACAGCACAGCATCTAGGTGTTTTAGGGTCCGTATTTCTTGCTTGTGAAAATCTGGGGGCGGTTTTAGAAAGGTTTGAGCGATATCAGCGGCTTGTCTATGATGTTTATCCAGCCACTGTTCGTATTTATACTGAATATGTAGAACTTTCATGGGATACAAAAGGTGAGCAGGTCGGCCCTTTATCGGACGAAACTGGCCGTACCGTTATAGTTCAATTTTGCCGTAGCCTTATTAGAGGAAAAGGAAGACTTAAAGAAATACATTTTATTCATGAACAGCCTGAAAATGTTCAGCCTTATGAGGAGTATTTTGGTTGTCCTGTGCTTTTTGAGCAACCCGTGGCACTGATGCGTTTCGATAAGGAAATCTTAAGTCTACCGCTTAAAAACTCCGACGCGGCCTTAGTTGCCATACTTGAAAAACATGCCGACAAATTACTGGCAAGTCTGCCACATATTGATGAAATTACAGATCAAGTTCGTAAACAGATTGCTTACTTACTTCATCAAGGCGAACCCACTATTGAACAGCTTGCAGAGCGATTAAATTATTCACGTAGAACCTTGCAACGCCGTTTAACCGAGGCAGGTACGAATTTTCGGAAAGAATTAAATACTGTCCGTTACGAATTGGCAAAATCGTATTTAAAAGATCTAAGGCTACAAATTGTAGAAATAGCCTTACTGTTAGGTTATGCCGAACACAGCCCATTTACACGGGCTTATAAAGAGTGGTCGGGTAAAACACCACAACAAGCTAGAGAAGAAATGAATGAGTTAAGGTAGAACTTATACTATAGGTCCTACCTTTTAAGTCTATACAAATGCTTTAAAAAAGATATGCAGATGTTTTGAGTGTTCATTCATCGTTTAAGGCACATTCAAAATTACTTGGGTTTTCTTTACATCTTACTTTTTTCAAAAAATTCATCATTTTGGGGTCGTAGATACCTGCTTTGGTTAGCTGTATACGTGCTTCGCGCATCATTTTCATATAGTTTAATTGTTCATTTTTCGGAATATCCATCCAATATTTTGAAGGAATATCACTTTCATATTTGGCAATAATACCAAATGTTCTATTGAGTTGGCTGGCTACCCAAGTTCGAGACTTTTGCCCAAAACCTGCTGGAAATTGGTCTTTACGAATAATGAAGTTTGCTGAAATTTGAGTCAAAGGAAAACGAACAATTGCTCCTTTCTCACCTAAACCTTTGTAGAGTTCAAAAGGTTTAAACGCAACAATAGGAGCGGGCACAATATCAATTTCATGGTTATTAAATTTTGCACCGGCATTGGTAACGTCTACCGATACAGCCTGACCACCGACATGTTGAACAAGCTTTGGTTGGGCTTCGTCGTATTTAAATACTCCAATTTTTTTACCGGCAGCTTTGGCGAGAGTATTTATACTTCTATCATTTACAAATAAATAGGCAGGACCAATTGTGCCTAAACCTGCAATTTCATAAGGACCTACCACCATGTTTTTTGCGGCCATGGGTGAGGACAACAGCTTATAGGCATTAATTGCCGTTTTCATATTTGTTAATGCACCAACCGCATCTAAAGATCCTGTGTATTTATTAAATTGACGGCCACGTAAACCGCTAATAATAGCGCCATCACATTTTCCAACTTTCAAATCTTCAGCTGCCACGCGTTCATCAACATATGCTTTTAAAGATAGATCAGCTCCCCAATTTTTTGCTTCAAGTGCATAATCTTTGGCTAAAGCGAAAGCGTCTCCCGATTTACCAATTGGGTCAAACACACAGACGACTTGTTGTTTGGCATAAAGAGTTGTTGTTAAACATGTACTTGTAATAAGTAAAATAGCTTTAAAACGATCCATATCTAGTTATCCATTATTTAAATTATAAAAATTATTTTATAAATCTGGTTAAGGTTAGATATGGCATTTCAATAAAAATTTTAAGGTAAAAAGTCAAAAGACAGCTTGGGATCAGGAAGTCATTTAGTTATTCAGAGAAATTTTTATGGTGAAAACACTTTTCGAGCCTTGATTGCTATATTGAATAGTGCCTTTCAGTGCCACAATAATTGCATGTACAACAGCAAGACCTAAACCTGTGCCGCCAAATTCTTTATTCCTTGATTCTTCTAATCTAAAGAAAGGCTTAAATAAATCGTCTTGGAACTCGGTTGCAATACCGGGGCCTTCATCCTCAATTTTTAATATCCAGTTGTCTGCAACCACTTCTGAAGAGATTTTAAGTTTGCCTGCATTTGAATAGCGAATCGCATTATCAATTAAAGCAATTAAAACTTGCTCAATACGACGGCGGTCGCAATATACAGGAGTGGACGTTAGGTCAAGTTCTGGTACTAGCTTAGCTTGATCCAAACGATCTTCAAATGCTTTAAGAACTTTTTCAACTACCGCCTTCAAGTCAAACAATTCATAATTTAACCGGAGTTGCTGGTTCTCTACTAAGCTTAAAGTCCGTAAGTCTTCGACTAAGTGAGATAAACCTTCAACTTGATTTAAAAGACTTTTAAATAGAACTTCATCAGGTTTAAAAACGCCATCAATAATTCCCTGTAAACGACCTTGTAATATCGTTATAGGCGTTCTTAACTCATGTGCGATGGCTGCATTCCAAACCTGCGCATTTTTAACGGAAACCTCTAGCTTTTGAGCCATATCATTAAAATTATATAAAAGCTCCGACATTTCGGCGGAGTGAATTCTATTATCGTAAGCTCTAGCAGAGAGGTCGCCGTGACTAATTTTTTTTGCTGCTTCGGCTAAGAAGTTAATTGGCACAATAAAACGCTTTGCAAGGCGCATGCCAATCACTAATGAAATAATACAGCCGCAAAAGATAACAGTGGCTAACCAAATCCAGTCTACAAAATGAAAACTAGTCCAATCTTCTTGTTGAAATGAGCTTAAACTAATCCAGCCTTTTTCAATCGCATAGTTATAAATGACATAACCCAGTACTACAGAAAATAGCGTAACGCTTAAATTCACAATAGTTAAGGCAATAAAAAGTTGCTTACTAATTCCTAACTTACTTTTCATAAAATATTCCCTAGCTATTTTTTAATATTATTTAGGCATCATCTTTTACAGCTAGGGGATTATCTAGCCTATATCCCACGCCACGCACATTAATTAACATTTGAAATATGCCTTGTTCTTCTAGTTTTTTTCTCAGCTTACTTACATGGCTATCTACGGTTCGCTCTAGTGCATCGCTATCATTCATGCAGTGATTCATAAGTTCTCCGCGCGTAAAAACTTTATGAGGCTGGTCAATCATGAATGAAATAATTTTATATTCAGTCAGCGTCAGATTAAGCAAGATTTTCTTATTCTCAGAGTGTATATAAACGCTATGAGTGTCGGTATCAATTTCAATATTTTTATAGAGTTTATTTTTATTAGTTGCCTTGTTTGCAAACTGAGTACGTCTTAAAACTGCCTGAACTCTAGCGACGACTTCATTTGGGTTAAAAGGCTTCACCACAAAGTCATCTGCACCTATGCGTAATGCCATAACTTTATCAATATCTTGATCTAGCGCCGTCAGCATGATCACGGGAGTCTGAGCTTTTTGGCGTATTTTATTTAATACTTCCCAACCGCTTAATTCGGGTAATTTAATATCAAGTAAGATTAAATCGATGGGTTGGCTAGCGTGCAATTCAATCGCTTGCTTTCCATTCATGGCCCGAATAACACTCATGCCTTCACGTTTTAAATAATTTTCAATAATGTCGCCAATATCGTAGTCATCTTCTACCACAAGAATAACTTTATCTTGGCAATCAAAAGAAAAAGAATGATCAAACATAAAAAATCTGGCTATAGAAAGTGCTTCAACTCATCATACGCTAAATTATCCGTATTTCTCCACACTTACTCCACACTTTAGTGATTATCCCTACACACTCATCAAAAATAATACGAACATCAAAAACTCACTAGGTTTGGACAGTATGCAAAAGCATCTTTTACTTCCTTTATTTTTATCTATTGGGCTGATATTACAGGGGTGTGATTCAAAAGAAGTCGCTCAAGCTGAGCCACCACCGGCTAAAGTCAGTGTATTAAGCATTCAACCGCAATCGGTAAATTTTAGTGAAAATCTTCCTGCACGTGTACATGCGTTCCGTACGGCGGAAATCCGTCCGCAAGTCGGAGGTATCATTGAAAAGGTTTTATTTAAACAGGGTAGTGAAGTTAGAGCAGGGCAAGCCTTATATAAAATTAATTCCGAGACATTTGAGGCCGATGTAAATAGCAATAGAGCTTCTCTCAATAAAGCTGAAGCTGAGGTAGCAAGACTCAAAGTTCAGCTAGAACGTTATGAGCAGCTGTTACCAAGTAATGCAATTAGTAAGCAAGAAGTGAGTAATGCCCAAGCTCAATATCGTCAGGCTCTAGCTGATGTCGCTCAAATGAAAGCATTGCTGGCCAGACAAAACTTGAATCTGCAATATGCAACAGTTCGAGCGCCTATTTCTGGGCGTATTGGGCAATCTTTTGTCACTGAAGGTGCATTGGTCGGTCAGGGCGATACCAATACGATGGCAACTATTCAACAGATTGATAAAGTCTATGTTGATGTTAAGCAATCAGTTAGTGAGTATGAGCGCTTACAAGCTGCGCTACAAAGTGGTGAATTATCAGCAAATAGTGACAAAACCGTTCGTATTACCAATAGCCACGGGCAACCTTATAACGTCACAGCAAAAATGTTGTTTGAAGATATTAATGTTGACCCGGAAACGGGCGATGTCACATTCCGTATTGAAGTTAATAACACTGAACGAAAATTACTTCCGGGCATGTATGTGCGTGTCAATATTGACCGTGCTTCTATTCCTCAAGCGCTATTGGTTCCGGCGCAAGCGATCCAACGTAATATCAGTGGCGAGCCTCAAGTATATGTCATCAATGCCCAAGGGGCAGCGGAAATTCGTCCTATCGAAATTGGACAGCAATATGAGCAGTTCTATATCGCTAACAAAGGCTTGAAAGTCGGTGACAAAGTCGTTGTTGAAGGTATTGAGCGTATTAAGCCAAATCAAAAATTGGCATTGGCAGCATGGAAAGCACCAGCCGTGGCAAATCATGCTTCAAGTGTAGAAACCAAAACTTCTATAACTGAGGGGGCGCAACCATGATGTCACAATTTTTTATTCGTCGTCCCGTTTTTGCTTGGGTTATCGCGATCTTTATTATTATATTTGGATTGCTGAGCATTCCTAAACTGCCAATTGCACGTTTTCCAAGTGTGGCCCCGCCACAGGTGAATATTAGTGCGACTTATCCTGGTGCTACAGCTAAAACCATTAACGATAGCGTTGTAACCTTAATTGAGCGCGAATTATCGGGTGTAAAAAATCTACTCTACTA
>NZ_POYH01000082.1:20125-31124 GCF_002899995.1 Acinetobacter sp. AKBS16
TGCGACAACAGATACCTCCGGTACAGCAGAGATTACGGCTACGTTTAAACCAGGCACAGATGTGGAAATGGCTCAGGTTGACGTTCAAAATAAAATCAAGGCTGTAGAAGCTCGCTTACCGCAAGTTGTACGTCAGCAAGGTTTACAGGTTGAGGCTTCATCGTCCGGATTTTTAATGCTGGTCGGGATTAACTCTCCAAATAATCAATATTCCGAAGTTGATTTGAGTGATTATTTGGTTCGAAATGTTGTAGAAGAGCTAAAACGTGTCGAAGGTGTAGGGAAGGTTCAATCTTTTGGTGCCGAGAAAGCTATGCGTATTTGGGTCGACCCGAATAAGCTTGTTTCTTACGGTTTATCGATTAGTGATGTGAATAATGCCATTCGTGAAAATAATGTCGAAATTGCACCCGGCCGACTTGGTGATTTACCAGCTGAAAAAGGCCAGCTCATTACTATTCCGTTGTCGGCTCAAGGGCAATTGTCTAGTCTCGAGCAATTTAAAAATATCAGCTTAAAAAGTAAAACTAACGGTAGCGTAATTAAGTTATCTGATGTTGCCAATGTAGAAATAGGTTCACAAGCATATAACTTTGCCATTTTGGAAAATGGTAAGCCTGCTACCGCGGCAGCAATTCAATTAAGCCCGGGTGCTAACGCCGTGAAAACTGCCGAAGGTGTTCGAGCAAAAATTGAAGAATTGAAGCTAAATTTACCGGAAGGCATGGAGTTTAGTATTCCTTACGACACCGCGCCGTTTGTCAAAATTTCAATTGAAAAGGTAATTCATACATTACTTGAAGCCATGGTTCTGGTTTTCATTGTGATGTATCTGTTTTTACATAATGTCCGCTATACGCTTATTCCAGCAATTGTGGCGCCTATTGCCTTACTCGGTACTTTTACCGTGATGTTGCTTGCCGGCTTTTCAATTAACGTACTCACCATGTTCGGTATGGTGCTTGCCATCGGGATTATTGTCGACGATGCCATTGTCGTAGTTGAAAACGTCGAAAGGATTATGGCGACTGAAGGATTAAATCCTAAAGATGCAACCTCTAAAGCAATGAAAGAGATTACCAGCCCGATTATTGGTATTACGCTGGTATTGGCGGCAGTATTTTTACCTATGGCATTTGCGAGTGGTTCTGTAGGGGTAATCTATAAACAGTTTACCTTGACCATGTCGGTATCTATTTTATTTTCAGCGCTATTGGCACTTATTTTAACACCGGCACTTTGTGCCACGATCTTAAAGCCAATCGATGGGCATCATCAGAAGAAGGGCTTCTTTGCATGGTTTGACCGTAGTTTCGATAAAGTCACTAAAAAGTATGAATTGATGCTGCTTAAAATCATCAAACATACAGTTCCAATGATGGTGATCTTTTTAGTAATTACCGGTATTACCTTTGCCGGAATGAAATATTGGCCAACAGCATTTATGCCAGAGGAAGATCAAGGCTGGTTCATGACTTCGTTCCAGCTACCTTCAGATGCAACCGCAGAGCGTACTCGGAATGTAGTCAATCAATTTGAAAATAATTTGAAAGATAATCCCGATGTAAAAAGTAATACCACCATTTTGGGATGGGGTTTTAGTGGCGCAGGACAAAACGTAGCTGTGGCTTTTACGACACTTAAAGATTTCAAAGAGCGGACTAGCTCTGCATCTAAGATGACAAGCGCCGTTAATACTTCTATGGCGAACAGTACGGAAGGTGAGACCATGGCCGTATTACCACCCGCTATTGATGAGTTAGGTACTTTTTCAGGTTTCAGTTTACGTTTACAAGACCGCGCTAACTTAGGTATGCCTGCTTTACTGGCTGCTCAAGATGAACTTATGGCAATGGCAGCCAAGAATAAAAAGTTCTATATGGTTTGGAATGAAGGGTTGCCACAAGGTGACAATATTTCTTTAAAAATTGACCGTGAAAAGCTTAGTGCACTTGGTGTTAAGTTTTCTGATGTTTCAGACATCATCTCTACATCAATGGGTTCAATGTATATCAATGACTTCCCTAATCAAGGACGTATGCAACAAGTCATTGTACAAGTTGAGGCTAAATCACGTATGCAATTGAAAGATATCTTGAATCTGAAAGTCATGGGTTCAAGCGGTCAATTAGTCTCGTTATCAGAAGTTGTAACGCCACAATGGAATAAGGCACCACAACAATATAATCGTTATAACGGACGACCATCTTTGAGTATTGCTGGTATTCCTAACTTCGATACGTCATCGGGTGAAGCAATGCGTGAAATGGAACAACTGATTGCGAAATTACCGAAAGGTATTGGCTACGAGTGGACAGGTATTTCGTTACAGGAAAAGCAGTCTGAATCACAAATGGCCTTTTTACTTGGTTTATCCATGTTAGTTGTCTTCCTTGTATTGGCTGCACTCTATGAAAGCTGGGCAATTCCACTTTCTGTGATGCTAGTTGTGCCACTCGGTATTTTTGGAGCAATCATTGCCATTATGTCTAGAGGGTTAATGAATGATGTGTTCTTCAAAATCGGGCTAATTACCATTATTGGTCTATCGGCAAAGAATGCGATTTTGATTGTTGAATTTGCGAAAATGCTGAAAGAAGAAGGCATGAGTTTGATTGAAGCCACTGTTGCCGCAGCCAAACTTCGCTTACGGCCAATTCTGATGACATCACTTGCATTTACCTGTGGTGTAATTCCATTGGTAATTGCTTCTGGTGCAAGCTCTGAAACTCAACATGCTTTAGGTACAGGAGTTTTTGGTGGCATGATTTCAGCAACCATTCTGGCGATTTTCTTTGTTCCCGTGTTTTTTATCTTCATTCTGGGTGCAGTAGAAAAGCTATTTTCCTCTAAGAAAAAAATCTCATCTTAAGTTCAATGCATCAGGGGAAATACTCAATTTCCCCTGATGCATTTTTACTGATCTGAATGAGAGAATATTACTAACTAATAAATGTCAGCCATTTGTGGTCTTTTGGGTTTTAAATTTATATAAAAAGTCAGGCTAGCCTATATTTTTTACAGCTCTAAATATTTTTTCAAATAATAACCTGTTAAAGATTTTTTTGCTGAAAGCAAACCGCTAACAGTTCCTGAGAATACCAATTCACCACCTTTGTCACCCGCCAAAGGACCAATATCAACAATCCAATCGGCTTGACTTATGATGTCTAAGTTGTGTTCAATCACAATGACTGTGTTGCCTTTCTCATCTAAGTTATTTAATAAACTAATTAGTTTTTCAGTATCAGAAGGATGTAGACCTGTACTCGGTTCATCCAATACAAAAATATTATCTGTTTCATTAATTTGTTTTGTGAGTTTTAACCTTTGACGCTCACCACCCGAAAATGTATTTAAGCGTTGGCCGATTGCAATGTAGTCTAGCCCCAAACTCATCAAAGAATTAAATTGTTGCTGTAAAATTCGATCTTCAAAAAAGTTGCTTGCTTCTGCAACCGTCATTTTTAAAATTTCAGCAATATTTTTATCTTTATAAAGATATTTTAAAACTTCAGGTGCATATCCAGAACCATGACAAACATCACATGTCATTTCAATATCATCTAAAAATGCAAGTTCAACCCTTTCGATACCAGATCCTTTACATTGAGGGCAAGCACCTTCACTATTAAAACTAAAGAGCTTGGCACTTACTTTATTTGTTTTTGCAAATAGCTGACGAATCGGATCAAGACGGTCAAGATAGGTCAATAAATTTGAGCGAATACTTGCAGTAATTGCAGATTGATCAACAACTTTTGTTTCAGGATATTGTTGTGGTAATACTTTACTTATTAATGTGCTTTTTCCTGAACCAGCGACTCCTGTAATAATGGTTAGACAGTTCTTAGGAATGTCGACATCAATATTTTTTAAATTGAATAAATGAGCATTTTTAATTGAAATCCATTCATTGCCCATACGTGGTTCTTTCTTATAGGTATTTGGCCTTCTAAAAAACGCATCTGTTAAACCTGATGAATTTTTTAATTCTTCAAAAGTTCCTTGGTAAATAATTTCACCGCCGTTAATACCAGAAAGAGGCCCCATATCAACGACATGATCAGCTGTTCTAATAAGATCAGGATCATGTTCAACCAATAAAACACTATTTCCCTTATCTCTAATTTTTTGAATAATTTTAATAATATTATCTAAATCTTTGGGGTGCAGGCCAATACTTGGTTCATCAAAAATATAGAGTAGGTCAACCAGACTATTACCCAAATGTTTAACCATTTTAATTCGTTGTGATTCTCCTCCCAACAATGTATTGCTGACGCGGTTAAGGTTTAAATAGCTGAGTCCAACGAGATTTAAGTTATTGAGTTTATTTTTTATTTCGTGCAAAATGGTTTCAAATTTTTCACTTTTTATCGATTCGAGAAACTCTAAAAGACTTGATACGGATAGGGCCGTACATTCCGCAATATTTTTACCATTAATTTTACAAGATAAGGATTTTTGATTTAGCCGTTGTCCCTTACATAAGGAGCATTCTTTGATTGTAATAATTCGCTCAAGTTTATTTCTATAACGATTTCTTTCCTGTGCTTCACCTTTTAAAAAGTTACGCTCAAATCTGAGAATTAGTCCTTCATAAAGTGCGGTTTTTCTCCATTTACTTGTCGGGTTTAAAGGTTTGTGCTGAGGAGCATACAAAAATAAGTCCCATTCTTTTTCACTATAATCTTTTAATTTTTTATCTAAATCAAAGTAACCTGAATCTGCATATCGCGTCCAACGCCATGCTGTAGGTTGATAAGTAGGGAAGTCTATAGCACCTTCTTCATTTAAGGATTTATCTAAATCTAATATTTTGTAAATATCAATTGTTTGCTCGATTCCAATACCTTCGCATTGTGGACACATGCCATTTGGGTGATTAAAAGAAAAGACATTGGAGTATCCAACAAACGGCTCACCCATACGTGAAAATAACAAGCGAAGATTGGCATAAATATCTGTAATTGTTGCAACAGTTGAGCGAATATTGCCCGTTAAAGGTTTTTGATTAATAATCACAGGTACATTTAAATTTTCAATTTTATCAACGTCAGTAACACCAAAATGTTGCAAGCGATTACGTACAAAACTATCTTGAGTTTCATTAATTTGTCTTTGAGCTTCTGCGCCAATAGTCTCGAAAACTAAAGAAGATTTACCTGAACCGGAGACTCCAGTAAAGACAACGATTTTATGTTTAGGAATCTTCAATGAAATATTTTTAAGGTTATTTTGTCTGGCACCATAAATATTTATTGTTCTTTTAGTCATGTGTGATCACTTGAAATCAAAGATTTAGCGTAAAGATAAGGTAAAATTGATGAGAAGGATGTATATGTTTCTTAAGAAAATAGTTTAAATATTTAACTTATAAGCCTTTTCCATATATCAATAAGCAATAAGGGCACTGAAGAACAAGTTTTATAAATAAACACATTGTATAAAATTCATGTTGTCAGATTTTGCTATCAGATTAAATTAGATTAATAGGGTTAAGGTTGACCCAAACAAGTAATAGAGAATTTCTTAAATTTGTTATGAATTAAATTAAATAAAGTTTTGCTGCATGTCTAGGAGTGAACATTGAACTAATCAATTTGTGGTGGATTACAGTAAAGGTCAAATGTAGCTAGAGCAACAATACAGAGTAGCAAAGCCTTATATATGGTAGGTTTCCAAATCTTTTATTTAACATAATATACATTATACGAACAGTTATATAGTTTCAACTAATCCCTAGTTATTTCTATCGTACATTTAACTCAACTTGTTAACTATGAAAATTAAATCTTAAATATTTCATAAGCTTACTTTGTTTTATGAATTTGAGTGAAAATGCAGTTTTTTAAATAATTTTTTAAAAACTAACTCAACTTGTTACTTCTTTCTTAGAATTACTTATCTACTCTTTCTATGCTCATTACCTCACATGAATTATCACTGTTAAATTTTAAATATATCTGTGACATGGCGAAATCCATAAAGTTTGAGCTTTGGAATTTACCTTTTTGATTCTTAGGGTTAGTCATCATCTGTAACCACTGAGTTAAAGAATAAAAATAACATTCGGCCATCCCCATAAGGCTGTGATCAAAAAAATGCATAATTTCTTTTTCCCATGAAAATTGAAAGGAACAAAAAATTTAAAAAGCCCAACTAGCTTACTAATCAGGCTTATTTAAAGAACATTTAAACTTTAAAGCGCAATATCAAACTCTGGGCTAGCTACTGTAGGCTGTAATCGAGCACGTTGCTTTTTAAAGTGTGGAAGAACGTGTTCACCAAGACGGTATGACTCTTCAAGATGTGGATAGCCTGCAAGAAAGAATAACTCTATGCCAATGCTATTGTATTCTTGAATACGCTCAATAATCTGTTGATAGCTCCCTACCAAAGCAACACCAGGTGGCACACCAATATATCCAAATCCAGACCAAACATTTGGATGGATGAAAAAGTCGCTAACATTTTTACTGCCATCTTTTTCGGCATACTCTTTTTCGAAGCTTAATACGCGCGCTGAGCGTAAACCCGCATGGGCTGCTGCCGCGTGTAAACGTTGCTTTTCAGCGGCTTCATCGAGAAAGCGCTGTGCCTCTGCCAATGCTTCTTGTTCAGTACGGCGAGCAATGGTATCGATTGATAGACCAAATTTTATATTTTCACGACCATACTTTTTTGCACGAGCACGTACGTCTGCAATCAATGCGGCAATTTCTTCTGGTTTTTCAGCTCGCATTAAATAATAGTCGGCATGTTTTGCTCCAAACTCGCGAGCAGCCTCTGAAGAACCTGCTGTGCAAATAATGGGAAGACTTGCTTTATTCAGTGGATATTTTAGACCACCGCCTTCTGCCGAATAGTACTTCCCTTTATAGTGAAATGAAGGATTATTCCAATATCCTTTTACAACATCTAGAAATTCTGTAGCACGTGCATAACGTTCATCGTGAGGTAAGTCATCGCCTACTTGACGTTGGATGACTTCCGAGCCGCCATTAATAATATTCCAAACCAGTCGATTACCCGTTGCACGCTGATAAGTTGCCGCAGTTTGTACAGCATTATATGGACTAAAATGATAGGCCTGAAATGCAGTCACAAAGTTAAGTTTTTTGGTTTCTCTTGCCAGCAATGAACATACTGTCCAAGGCTCTTCACCCGTTGGTGCATTCACCATGAGTGCACCAGCAAAACCATTAATTTCTGCTGCCCGTGCTACCTGACTTAAGTAATCAATATAGGTAAAATCGTCACCTACTTCATAGTTCGAAACCGCTCCAGTATTTTCAACATTTTCAATATTGGCCCAATCACCACGATTACGTGGGTCACCGGGTAAAAATTCTGTTTCGCCATGAAGCGGTAAACGTGTAAAAAATTCAATTCCCATTATTTTCTCCTTAAAGCAAAGCTTAGAATTTTGCAGTGAGAGAAACACCAACTTGACGTGGGTTTCCATAGGTTAAGACATATTGTCCAGCAGGACCATTTGGTCGCCCATGAACTTGATATTCTTCGTCTAGCAAGTTTTTAACGTAAGCATTAACTTGGTATTTATTATTTGCGCTGATATATCCAACGTTCGCGTTCCATAAGGTGTACCCTTTTTGACTCAAGATTGGGTCAACAGAATAATCTTGACGATTTACTAAGAAAAACTCACGGTCACGATATTTTGCATCTGTGCCCACAATAACTCGTGCTCCACTATCAAGATTAAAGGTATATTCACCCCCTAAACCGATGGTGTACTTTGGAGAACGAACCAAGCTGTTACCTGTATTGTCAGCATTTACGACATTGGTTACTGGGTTTTTATCAACAAAGTCGGTGTATTCACTGTCTAAATAAGCGCCTGCAAAACGTAGGCGTAAGTTATCAGTCGCTAAATAATCTAATTCTAATTCGGCACCTTTTACTTCTGCTTTAGGACCATTTGCCAGAACTGAGGTTACTCCTCCACCTTGTCCTTCTGTCGCAACCAATAAATTTGTTTGAATATCTTTGTAGTCGTAATAGAAAATATTGGCATTGGCCGTTAAATTGCCTTGTAACAAGCTAGACTTCAAGCCTAGTTCGTAGCTATTTAAATATTCAGGGTTAACATCTGCTAGTTGCGTCAGGCTACTAGAAAGTCCAGTGTTAAAACCGCCTGAACGGAAACCTCGAGCAAAACGGAAGTATGTGTTGATATCAGGAGTGATTTCATATTCTGGCGTAATATCGTAGGTCAGCTCATTCCATCTCTTTTTACGACTTGTTGAACCATTTGCATTAGGCGCTGGGTTATAAACCGCATTACTGTACCCATCCTTTTGCCACCAACTGCCTTTGGTGTAATCACCTGAGGTAATTTGAACAAGATCTAGATCAATATCTTTTTCTTCACTTGTCCAACGTAGACCACCTGTTACTTTAAATTTATCGGTAAATTTATAGGTACTGTTACCAAACAAGGCAAAACTTTGTGTCGTCTGATTATAGGTAATATCTCTAAAAGCTGGTGTTCCCGCAGTCTGAGCTGGAGCGCCATTAGGTAATGTTTTATTTACTCGCGCACTTACACCTGTTGAATCTAAGTCTTCATTAAAGAAGTGGAAACCTGCGATCCAACTGAGTCTTTTTTCAGCATCAGAAGAAACACGAAACTCTTGGCTATATTGGCGCCACTCATTATCGCTATAGCTTCTTGCTACATCGTAAGGCGTATAGTCACCATCAGAAATAGATTTTTGAGTGGTTTTATCAAACGCTGTAATGGATGTAAAAGTATGACCGCCGCCTAAATCTCCTGTTAAGGTGAGTGAAGCGCCATCATGTTGGATTTTATTACTTTCAGGTAAATCTAAATTTGTATCTCGGCCTTGTGGTCTTTCATAAACACCCCAGTATTTTCCAATACTTAAAGAGCCATTATTGCCAAGACCATTATAAGTTTGGCTATGTAGATTGACTAAAGCATTCCAATCATCATTAATTTTTCCTAATATCTGGAAGCGAAATGATTTTTTATCTACATCCCCGTAGTTTTCACCATTGGCTAAATTTTTTGCATAGCCATCGCGGTCTTCTGAATAGAATGCTCCTCGCACGGCAACGTTATCTGATATAGCCCCATTCACGGCGCCTTCAAAAGTACGAAGATTATGGTCACCTATTCCTATTGTTCCATAACCAGTCGGTTTATCTGTAAAAACAGGTTTTCGTGAAATGTAATTCACCGCACCAGCCGTGGTGTTTTTACCGTAAAGCGTGCCTTGTGGACCACGTAGAACCTCAATACGTTCTAAATCGAATAAATCTCCAGCACCAGCAACAGGCGCATTTAAATAAACCCCATCTGCATAAATACCGACTGGAAAAACTGTAGAGGCTGCAACATCGCCAGTTCCTAAACCACGAATATACCAACGTGGTCGGCTATCGCCATCTGGGTTTTCAGCTGCTGCATTGGGCGTATAAGTTAAAACATCGCCAATAAATGTTGAGCCTTTCGCAGCCAAATCTTTACCCGAAACTGCTGTAATTGCAGTTGGAACTTTTTGAATGTTTTGTGCACGATATTGTGCAGTAACGATGACATCGCCTAGTTTTTTTACATCTTTAGCATTTACCACTTGAGCTTGTTGCTCAGCAGGAATTGCATCAGCATCATCGTTCGCTAAAGCTAATGTCGAAACACTCGCCGTTACTCCCCACATAGCAGTTAAAATACTCTGCCTAATTTTTGTAACCTTAAACATGGTGACTCCATTTAAATAAATCAATTCTTATATTGGCAACTTCTATGCCATTTAATTTATGTAAACAATTTCAAATACTTAATAAAAATTTAAAAATAAAAATGATTCAATGCTGCTTATAGATAGACAGTCTGAAAGGTATTATTGTTGTTATTTCAACATTCACGATTTAACGTGTTTTATATCCGGTATTAATAATAAAGCCATACGGACGTATGGCTTTTTAAGATTCTTGGAAATGATTGATTAGTTTTAAAATTTATAACTAAATTGGCCTTGTACAGTCAGAGGTCGCATTGGTTGTAAAAACTCACTATTCGCTCCTGCCAAACCATTCACAAAATTTCGTTCATTGGTTAGGTTAAGAATGTTAAGGCCCACCGTCCACTGTGGCTGGCGATAATAAAGACCTAAGTCCAGATTATAGTTATTCGGTACTTTCACGGTTTGACTTAAGTTTGTGTACCAGTAGCTTGTCCACCATCCCGAAAGGTTAACCCCAAAACCAGACTGATGTTGGTAATCTACATAAGCACTTGCAGAGTATTTGGGAATTCCTGCTGCATCATAACGTCCGGCTTTACGTTGGTTTAAAGCGTTATTGTCTCCCCAAACCGTAGCATTGTCCGCATGAAAGCCAAATGGTGAAAAACTAGCAGGTATAATAGAGCTGTATTCAGCATCTAAATAAGTGAAATTGCCCCCAATCGCTATATTTTTTTGAGGTTGCCATCTTAATGATGACTCAATACCTTTTATTTCAAAGCGAGCCATATTTCCGTTCGTATCGGGCGATAAATCTCGTTTTTGTTCAAATCCACTTAGGGTTAAAAATAACTGGTCAGTAATAGGTTCATATTTAAATCCTACTTCTTTTAGCTCACTTTGACTGTCAAAAGCTAAAGGATTAAGTTGATTTCCAGCGCCCCAAATCAAGAAAGGCCCAAATACTCCCGTATTTAATGCCGTGCTTTTGTCATAAGTAAAATAGAGTGTGCTTTTCGCAGTAGGCTTAATAAACGTACTCAGTTGATAGCTCAATAGACTATATTTGTCACTCGAAGAACGGACATCTGTTGGGGTTAAAACAAGTGGGTTTTCAAGTTTTGCTCTTACAGAACTATGGTTAATACCTAAATTAATACCGAATACATCGTTAAAGGTAAAGTTTTGTTGAGTGAATACACTCAACGTATCCCAGAAACCAGAACCCGTATAGACAGCACCTCCTCCATTCGGTGGAA
>NZ_POYH01000082.1:31202-41617 GCF_002899995.1 Acinetobacter sp. AKBS16
CCACCTTTTTCTGCATATAAACCATTTCCAATTGGGTACATGCGCGGTAAATTTAAATAACCAAAATATTGAGAATATTGAGGCACTCCGGCTTGTCCAATCCAACCTCCTGTTGAACCGCTATTGTTAATTAACCCCAGTAAATCACCAGGATTCTTCTGCGATGGATCATTGGTTAAATCATAAGGATTAATATTAAAACTATTATTTGCAGCTAAAGAGGTAAACTTCTCATGACGATATGTTCCTCCGGTACTGCTTTTATTATTAATTTTTACGCCAGCTATTTCAAAATCATAGTCACCTAAAAATTCTAGTCGGTTATCAATTAACTCATGATCTAAATCTGTAAAAAAGCTTCCAACAGAGTCGCCTAAATCTTTGTTATTTTGATAGAGCGTACTGTTTGCAATAGACCAATGGTCATTTAAATCTTTAATTACTTTTAATTGAGTGCCAAATCGCTTGGCACTATTTTTATCTTCACTACGTCCTGAAACATTATCATCTAGCTTGACCAATTCATTACCAGGGATTGATGGATCGTAGACCCAACCTTTAATGGTTCCTGCTTGATCAGCAGTTGAGTTCGGTAAAGGCGTGGTCTGAACTCCACCAACAGCAACATATTGGTTTTTATCGTTCTTCTGACGAGTTTGCCAACCAATGACTTTAGAATTTGCCGCACCTGATTCAAATACTGGAGACCAAAAAGTCGAACCGTTTTGAATAATAGGCGTAGCCCTACCTTTGTAATAAAGGCCATTATCAACCGATTGTTGCGATGCTCTATTCCAGCCATGTGTGACATTAAAATCGTAATAGTCATCGTAACTGATATTCCAATCTACCCTTAAACGATCATTTGGACGCCAAGCAAGTGCTCCATAAAATGCATTAAAGTTATTTTTCACATTGTCATAATAGTCATCTGTCTTTTGTGCTGTTGCGCTCACGCGAAATGCTAATTCTTTTGAAATCGGGGCTGTATGATCAATACTGACAGAGAAATTAGGCTCTGCGCCTTTACCTGAGTAAATGGAACCTACAGTCCCAGAGATATTAGTTTCGGCTTTATTAAAATTAGGCTTTTTGGTCAGGTAGTTAATATATCCGCCAGAACCTGAAGTCGGCGCAAAAATTACACCTGTTGGTCCTGCCACAATATCGGCTCCTTCATAAGCATTAAGATTGGTCGGATGGCGAGTACTGTAAATGCGTTGACTATCTTGAAAAACTTCCGAGTTCTGTCCGCGAATTTGTGGAGCAAAGTTAGCATTTTGTCCTCCGCCTCGCGTAATGCTAGGCGCATATTTGACGAGATCATCCGCACTGCGAATAACATCTTCTCTAAATTGTTGTTCTGATACTTGGGATACTACACGCGGGGTATCCAATACAGAGCTATCCGTTCCATAAATTGAGGTAACTTTGCGTTTGGGAACTACGGTCGCTTTCTTGGTTGCTCCAGTAACGACTACATCGGACAAAGTAATTACATCACTTTCAGAATCACCTGCTTGCTGTGGCGTTTCTTCGGCAAAAACATATAACGGTAAAGTCGTCCCTAATACGCTAAGCGCAATAACTAAAGGTTTTAATTGAAAAGGCTGTCTCATATCACACTCAGTAAAGTAAATTTACAATGCGTTACGCAAAGCCTATGCCAACCATTAAATGCCCAAATAATTTACCCTAACCATTTGATTCAGTTGTTTTTAATTTCTCATTGTTTACTTATCAATTCTATTCATGTTTATTTTTTCAACAAAGCTGTTGAAATAGAGACACTCACCAAAAACAATAATTATGTAAGTATTTGATAAATATATTAAAATTATATAAAAATATTGGCATTTATTCTGCAATACCTTAGAAGATGAAGATCTAATCAGGTATTTATAATGACAAATCAAACTTTTCAGTTATCACGTCGAAAATTTTTAACACAAAGTCTCACGGCGCTAGGTGGCGTCTCTTTGATGGGCAGTTTATCAGGTTGTGGCCCCTCTCCAGATAATACTACCGAATCAAAAACTACCTCCTCAGCAACGCCTAAGCATGGAGGAGTTATACGCTTGGGGCTGATTGGAGGACAACAATCAGGCAGTCTAGATCCTCATCTTTCAGCATCTGGAAGTGGTATTACACGAGGTTTCGCTATTTATAATAAGTTATGGGAATGGGATGAAAATATGCTGCCCCGACTTGCTTTGGCGGAGTTTGCCGAACCTAATCACAATGCAAGTGAATGGACCATCCGTTTACGCAAAGGCTTAGAATTTCATCACGGTAAAACCATTACCGCAGATGATGTGATTTTTTCAGTGAAACGCCTAACAGACCCTAAACTCGCTTCACCATTTCGTAATTTGGTGCAGTGGATTGACCGAGATCATATTCAAAAACTAGATGAATATACGGTTCGTATTCCTTTTATTAGTACGATTCCCGGCTTTGTTGCATTGCCTGAAACTTGGGTAAACTTTGGAGGAATTGTACCGACTGACTTCGACCCTATTCATAATCCAGTCGGAGCTGGTCCATATAAAGTCAAAGAGTTTATTCCGGGGCAACGTTCTGTTTTTACCCGTTTTAATAATTACTTTAAAGCAGACAAACCTTATGCAGATAGTTTTGAAGTGATTGATTTTAAAGATCAGGTTTCTCGATTAAATGCTTTATTGGCTGGACAAATTGATGTAGCAAATGCGATTTCACCTGAATATATTAAAATTTTGGAGCAAGCAAAACACATTCAAACTATACGCTCTGCGACCAATACGCATAATAGTTTTGACTTTAATACCCAACAAGCGCCGTTTAATGACCCTAGAGTGCGCCAGGCATTCCGTTTGATTGCAAACCGAGAAGAGTTGGTACAACGAGGCTTAAATGGGCAAGGTCGAATCGCTAACGATCTTTATTCGCCGCAAGACCCAGCCTTTCTCAATCTGCCGCAACGCCAACAAAATATTGCCGAGGCAAAAAATCTATTAGCCCAAGCAGGTTTTAAAGATGGTTTGAATGTAGAACTTGTTACCCCAGTGAGTAGCGCTCAACCGGCATTAATTTTTGCCGAGCAAGCGAAACAAGCCAATGTGAATATTCGAGTTAAACAAGTGGATTTGGCAACGTTTAATGGCCCTGACCGCAGTAAGTGGCAGTTATCGAGTAATGCGTCCAATGTCGGCACGCCATATTTATCGACGGCCGTTGTTAACGATGCTCCAATTTCCACCACCAATCGTGTGAACTTTAAAGACCCTGAATATAGTGAGTTATTTTTTAAAGCACTGGCAGAGCCTGATTTAGCCAAACGCAAAATCCATTTAGCGCAAGCACAAAAAATTCAACATGAACGTGGTGGAATGCTCATTTGGGGATTTAGCCATACGATTGACGCAGCAGCTAAAAATATTGGTGGTTTAGCGCCTGAGCATACAATTTTTCCGACATGGCGCTTTGAAAAACTCTGGAAAGCTTAATACTCGTCTGTAATCACAATATAAAAAAAGCTGCCGAAGCAGCTTTTTTTATGGAGGTATAATTATTTAGGCACTGTAATCACAGAAAGTTTATCTACGCCTACACGTTCAATACTTGCCAATAATTTTGCAACTGTTCCATACGGTACGGTCTCATCAGCATTTAAGTTTAATGCTAATTTCGGGTTACTGCTTTTGCGTGACTTTATTTCTTGTTCAAAGTTCGCAAGTGTAACCTTATCTTTATCAAGGAATATTTCACCTTGTGGATTTACACTAATCACCACAGCTTTGTTTTGATCTGTCGATTGAGTTGGAGCCGCTTTGGGTAAGTTTACTTTCACCGTATTTGTTAACAAAGGAGCTGTCACAATGAATACAATAAGTAAGACCAACATGACATCGACTAGCGGCGTAATATTAATTTCACTGACGACATCGTCTTCTTGAGAGGTAGAAATTGCCATTATGCAAACACTCCTTTCTCTTTCACTTCTTTAGCAGAATTATCTTTAAGCGCCGTATTACCAGTCGTACCTTTTTTAGTAGTTGGTAGTTGGAATCCTGCTTTTTGATTCAGGCTCACGAAGTCCGTTGCAAAATCATCAAGATCTGCGCCAATTGTTTTTACTTTACGCACAAAGTAGTTATAGGCAAGTACCGCAGGTACAGCAACTGCAATACCAATACCCGTTGCAACCAGCGCTTCTCCAATTGGTCCTGCAACGACATCCATACTTGCATTACCTGAATGAGCAATCGCTTGTAATGCATGGATAATCCCAAATACTGTACCGAACAGACCAATGAATGGGGCGTTATTTCCAATAGAAGCCAGTAAAGCTGAACCTTTTTCTAATTGACGGCGTTCAGTTAGAACTTGCTTACTTAAATGGCGCTCTAATAAGTCCTGACGGCTCCAACTGTTTTGTAAATCTTGATGTGTCTTTTCATCTGCTTCAATTAAAGTCTGAAAACCAGTGTTAGCCACTCGCGCTGCTGGGCCTTCCCCCAATTCAGACTTAGTTACTGCATCTGATAAATTTTTTGCTTTCCAAAACTCTTCTACAAAAAGCTTACTTTGTTTTGTCGCTCGCTGCGTCTGGACCACCTTAACCACAATCAGTACCCAAGTCACAATTGATAAAGCAACTAATAACCAGATTGTGCCGTCATGGATCAATGAATTAATATCTGACATGAAAATATCCTCTTAATTTAAATTTTATTTCGGTAATTGATAATGAATTGGAACATCGACCCAGCCTTCTATAGGGGTTTTCCCTTTTAGTGCAGGTGAAAATTTCCATTGCTTTACTGTTCTTACGGCAGCACTGTCTAGAAGTTTTTTGCCACTACTTTGCTTGACACTGACTGTATCTGGGCTGCCATTTGCTAATACTTTGACCCGTAAAATGACAGAGCCTTCCCAACCACGTTCTAAAGCTTGTTCAGGGTATTCAGGTGTAGGGTTACTGAGATATCCGGCATAACCTTTGGCTTCAGTCACAGGTAAATTGTCATCTGACGCTTTTACAGGCTCAGCCACTTTTTTAACCGGTTCTGCGACTACTTCTTTTGTGATCACTGGTTCTGCAACTTTTTGTGGAGTGGGTTGAGCCACGGCTTTTGCAACTGGCTTAGGTTGCTCCACACTTTTTTGGACAGGTTTGGGTTGTTCCACTTGTTTAGAAATTGGCTTGGGTTTTTCCACCACAGGTGGAACTTTTGGCTTTTCAGTAATCGGTGGAATTTTGGGTTCAATCACTTTAGGTGGTTCAACCGGTTTTACGATTTCAATCACCACAGGTTCGGGTTTATGAATATCTAAAGCTGGTGTCGGCAATTGTTTTGCAACATACCAAATTCCAAGATGTGCTGAAGCAACCGCAATAATTGCGATTAAGACTTTATTCAACTTCACTGGAGCAGGTTGAATAACATCTTGATCATGCCGTGCAAACGGATCTGCAATTTCAGTTGTGGCTGCAACTGTCGCAAATTGCTCAAAGAGCAAAGCCCGCTTATGGGGATTAAAGATTTGATCACGCATAAAAATTTAAACTAAAAATAAAAGATTAAGTAGTAAATTGCACAAGCCATGCCAAAACTATAAGTTATTATTTTTTATAAATTTAATTTTTGTTTTTTAAATGATTGATACAAAAGATGTTGGTTTTCAGACAGTGTTATGCTGTTCAAACAACAAGATCCCTTTGATATCGCAAAGGGATCTAAGTTTATTATTTTAATTTATATCCTACTAAGGGTAAGACTTCTTCAGCCACACGATATGCTTCTTCTAAATGCGGGTTACTGGCTAAAATAAAATGTCCCACCCCAATATCAATATATTCTTGCAAACGTTCTGCGACTTGCTCATAACTCCCGACTAAAATACAGTTTGGGCCACCTCGTACATTTGACATTCCCGCCCACACATTTGGACTCACAAATAAGTCTTCAAAACGGTTGCCCTGCACCAAAGCTTGCTGGCGCTTCGCTCCTACAGATTCAGTGTCTTTGCGTTCAAAAGCATTACTATCGACAGCAATGGTTTCATACATTTGTTTAAGCTCTTGAAAGGCTTGTTCTTGGGTTGGGCGCGCTAAAATATCAATACGCATGCCAAATTTAACTTTTCGTTCCGGCGAATTCTGCTCAAAGAAATTTTGAGCCTGTTCGATCACTTTTTTCTGTTGGTCTACAGGTTCGCCCCAAGTTAAGTGGATATCTGCGTGACGTCCTGCGACTTGTAAAGCTGCATCGCTTGCACCTGCTAACCATAAACGTGGAACGTCATATTGATTCATTGGGTATTTCAGGCCACCTTGTTCAACATGGAAAAACTTTCCATCATAATTGAAAGGTGCATGGTGCGAATAACCTTTCACAAATTCTAAAAATTCATTGGTCCGTGCATAGCGTTGATCATGTTCAATAAAGTCCCCATATGCGCGTTGTTGTGCACCGCCTCCACCTGAAATCACATTCCACTCTACTCGTCCCTGACTTAAACGCTGCAAACTTGCAGCCATTTGACTTGCATAAGCAGGATGAATAAACCAAGGCTGAATTGCGATGAGCAAACGAAGTCTTTTAGTTTCTCTGGCCAATGCAGACGCTAACACCCATGGTTCTTCAGTATGTGGAAAAGCAGGAATGAGTGCGCCATGAAAACCAACAATATCGGCTGCTTTCGCTACTTGCTCGACATAGTCATAGTAAGCAAATAACTGATCTTCATGTTGCGGTGCAACACGTTGTGGAGATTGAACTGCTGGGGTTAATTGATTCCATTCACCGCGTGTGTGTAATTGATGTGCTCGACGACCATCCCCATGAACAGGGATTCTCCATAAAAACTCAACTGACATAATGAATCTCGATAATTTAAAGATTTGACGATATTTAATTCGTTATAAGTCTTATGAGCAGGAATCATGCCGTTATTTTTTTAAATTAATTTTTAGCTATACTACTGTTTTATATAAATATTAAAAAATCGAGTTTAAAAGCTGTGTTGATATTTCAACACTTAAACGCTAAAGAGTGTCCCAATCACAACACAACGGCGGCATTTAACCTCAATAATAATTATAAAAAATTATAATTTATTGATTTATTTAAGATAATTTTATTGGCGTGGTTCTTGCTCAATACTCATATATTTTTTAATTCTTATGATGATATGCGTATTTTTCCACGTCTAGTTTTAGGTTTTAGTTTTTTGGGTCTTGTTGCTTGTGGCGCACAAAAAACAGAAGAGACCACCCCAAAACAGTCTGAACAGCAACAACTCCGAATTGCTGTCGTTGCTAATGGCACTTCGGGTAGTTTGGACTTTATTGGTGTGCCACAACTCATTTCACAAGATCAAATTTTTCTAAAAGCATTAAAGCAAAATCACATTGAATTGAAATGGGAACCTGTGACCACTGCTGCTGTAGCAACTCTGGTTAATGAAAGTTTTCTAAATAATAAAATCGATTTTGCTTTTTATGGAAATCTTCCTGCTGTAGTCCTTAACGCAACAGGCGTTAAAACACAAATTGTTGTACCCGGAGGTATTGGTAATAACGTCTACCTTATCGTTCCAGAAAATTCACCTATTAAATCTATTGAGGAATTAAAAGGTAAAAAGATTGCATTACATCGTGGCCGCCCGTGGGAAATTAACTTTGGACAACTCATACAAAGTAAAGGATTAAGCTTAAAAGACTTTCAAATTGTGAATTTAAACCCGCAAGCTGGGGCTGCTGCTTTATCTGCCAAAAGTGTAGATGCCTTTTTTACCTTAAGCGATGCACTTACTTTACAAGATCGCCATTTGGGTAAAATTATTTGGTCATCACAATCTTTGCCCGCAGATTGGAAAATGCGTGCCGAACTCTGGGGGAGCAAAAGTTATATTGAGCAACATCCAGATACCACGCAATTACTTGCTGATGCGACAGTACGTGCAATGGATTGGATTGCGCACCATCAAGATGAGTTTCAGCAAAGTCAAACTAAGTTTGGCCAACCTCTTAGTGTGATTCAACGTGAAAGCCAGAATACGGCAAGCACATGGCAACAAGACTGGTCTCCAGACTATCAAGTCGACTTTTTGAAACAGCATTATTCAAAAGTCATTGATCACGCAGTGAAAAATCAGCTTATTCAAACTCCAATCAAAGCAGATGAACTGTTGAATCCGAAGTTTACCCGTCAAGCGATTCAAAATTTACAGACGAATCATGCTTCAAATAAGCAAGGAAACTAGACAATGAAAATACTAGTAAAGCCACTTATTGAGCAAAATAACGTTTTATTTAAAACCCCACTCCGTAAGGAATTTTCTTCTAAAAAGGTGTATGGGCTGCTCTCTGTGATTTCACCCTTATTAGTATTCCTCATTTGGCATTTGATTAGTTCTTTACAGATTTTCCCAACCCAAATTTTGGTGCCGCCTAAAACTGTCTGGAATACTTTCATTGCGTTGTTACAAAGTGGTGAGCTTCAAATGCATCTCAAAGATAGTCTTTCTCGTCTGTTTTTGGGATTTTCTATCGCAGCAATCAGTGCAATTGCTTTTGGTATTGCCTATGGAGCAAATACTCTCTTTCGTAATTACACCTATATTTTATTTAACGTTTTTTATCAAATTCCAATCTTTGTCCTTATTCCTATTTTTATTTTAGTTTTTGGGATTGGTGAATTATTTAAAATTTTACTGATTATTAAGGCCTGCTTTTTTCCAATAGCGTTAGCAACAGCCGATGCAGTCAAAAATATTCCCAAAAAATATATTGAACTAGGACAAATCTACCAGCTTAAAACACGAGCTTGGCTCAGGTTTATTATTCTTCCATCCATACTCCCGCCGTTAATTGGTGGACTACGAATTGCACTTGGTCGTGCATGGCTGATTTTAGTTGCTGTTGAACTACTGGCAGCTGGAACGGGTATTGGGCAAATGATGGAACTAGGACGTCAAATGTTGCGCTTAGATGTGGTGATGGTTGGTGTGTTTATCACAGGCGTGGTCGGGTTTGGTTTGGATAAAGTTTTACGTTTAGTGGAACAACGCTTTATCTCGCCTGCGCTTAGTTCGGGGGAGAAATAATGTCTCAGCGTTCATTTACTTTAAAACAGACATGGCAACGACCAATCATTTTAGTACAAGGCTTAGTACTACCATTATTGTTATTAGGCTTATGGCAATACAACTCAAGCTTAGGTGCCAGTCATGCCTATGTATTTGTTCCTCTACAAAACATTTATTTCGCATTTATCAAATTGCTTGAAACAGGTGAATTGTGGCTAAACACGTGGGGAAGTCTTAAAAAAGCTGGAATTGGATTTATCTTAGGTTCGATAAGTGGATTAATTTTAGGTACTTTGCTTGCCTATTCAAAAGTTTTAAATGCTTTAGTTTCTCCACTATTTAACAGTATTCGACAAGTTCCATTACTGGGTTTAACACCTTTAATTGCCTTATGGTTTGGTAATGGAGAAGAAGCAAAAATCTTTATTATCGCGCTTGCCTCATTTTTTCCATTAGTCATTAATACATTTCAGGGCCTTAGCCACAATGATGCAAAATACGATGAAATCGCACGTATTTATCAATTTTCATTCTGGCGAAAATTTAAAAAAATACGCCTTCCCCAAGCCCTACCCCATATTTTAACTGGTCTAAATTTAGCGGTGCCCTTTACTTGGATCACCACTACAGCAAGTGAATTGCTATTCAATGCGGGTGCGGGACTCGGCAACTTAATGATGAAAGCCGAGATTAATGCCGAAATGGATATTCTGGTGGTTTGTGCCATTACGGTTACCCTTTGTGGGGCCTTTATGACGGCAGGTATTCATCTTATTTCAAAACGCCTGCTGCAATGGCGTACCTAATTTGTCTTTTAAAAAATATTGTTAGGAATTTATATGTCGTTCTCACTACTTTCTATTAAAAAACTCAATAAATCTTTTCAACGTGATCAAAATACTTTGACCGTTTTAGATGGTATTAATCTCAACATTGAACAAGGTGAATTTATCTCAATTGTTGGCAGTAGTGGCTGTGGAAAATCAACACTATTACGTCTTATTGCTGGATTAGATCAAGACTATGACGGTGAAATTTTACTGAATCAAACTCAGATAAAAGGCACAGATTTAAGGCGAGGTCTTATCTTTCAAGAACACCGATTACTTCCATGGCTTACTGTTTTTGAAAATATCCATTTAGCACTTGAGGAGACTCCACTCACCCGTGAAGAGAGAAATTTACGGGTAAATGAACATATAGAAATTGTCGGGCTGAAGGGTTTTGAAAAGGCGTATCCACATGAGCTTTCTGGTGGCATGGCACAGCGTGTTGCAATTGCCCGCGGACTCGTCAATAAACCCGATATTTTACTTTTGGATGAGCCTTTTGGCGCT
>NZ_POYH01000082.1:41696-45493 GCF_002899995.1 Acinetobacter sp. AKBS16
TAGATGCCATCACACGGGGTCACTTACAAGCTGAACTTCAGCGTATCTGGCAACACGAAAAAATCACCATGATTTTAGTTACCCATGATATTGAAGAAGCTGTCTATCTTGGAGACCGTGTCATTGTGATGTCAGCCCGACCAGGAAAAATTAAAGAAATTATTCAAGTTCCGCTGACACATCCTCGACATAAAGAAAGTGAACTTTTATTTGGTTTTCGCAATCAGGCACTTAATATGCTAGATCACACAGCATAATTAATTTGAATATTGATCTATATTAATATGATTTAGAAAACAGATAATGTCGTGATATTAATATTCTTTACATTTAATTAATATAGGATAGAGAAAATGGGTTTATCTATTTGGCATATTTTACTGTTTGCAGTGATTGTTATTTTATTATTTGGAACTTCAAAGTTAAAAAACCTAGGTAAGGACTTAGGTGGTGCAATTAAAGATTTTAAAGATTCAGTTAATTCTGATGATCAAAAGTTATTGCAAAACCAACAATACAAAGATATTAGTCCAGTTGAATCACATAATGAAAAACAAAATAAAATATGAGTGATTTATTATTATGTTTAATATCAGTTTTGGAGAGTTATTAGCTTTTGCAATTATTGCGCTTATTATTTTAGGACCTGAAAAGCTTCCTCATACATTAAGATCAGTCCTCCTCAAATACAGAGCCGTTAAAAACCAAATTAGTAAAATTCAAAATGATATTGAAAACGAACTTGACCTGATCGAACTTAAGAGAGTCATGCAAGAAGAGCTGCAAAAAATAAAACAAAATGAAGAGCAGCTCAAACAACAACTCGCTCTTATGCAACAAGAAATTGAAAATGTACAAACATCTGTTTTTACGGAACAAAAAACCAAAGCACGGCGCATCAACGACTATATCTATACCCACTCACAAGATGAGTTAAAGACACCATTTTTAGCTCATTTTAAAACAGCCAATAAATTCAGTGAGGATCAAGCCGCATGACGGAACATATTGTCAGTGAAAGCCTCACTGAAATGAAATATAGCGAACATTTAAAAGAATTAAGAAAACGGCTGATCTATAGCATTGGTATTGTTTTAGCGATTTTTTTATTATTACTTCCGCTTGCTCAGAAGAACTACCATTTTCTTGCTCATCCTTTAATTTCATTACTTCCTAGCAATTCCACCATGATTGCAACAGATGTGATGAGTACTTTTTTAGCACCCTTTAAACTCAATATTTATTTTGCGATTTTATTAAGCATTCCCTTTATTCTTTATCAATTTTGGCAATTTGTAGCTCCAGCTCTTTATCAAAAAGAAAAAAGGTTCGGTATAGCACTTATGCTTTCGAGTAACCTTCTATTTTATTTAGGAATTGTGTTTGCCTATACTTTAATTTTGCCTCTCGCTTTAAAGTTTTTCGTCTTGGCATCGCCTGATAATGTGTTACCTATGACGGATATCAATAGCTATCTAGATTTTTGTTTAAAGCTTTTTCTTGCTTTTGGTCTGGCATTTCAAATTCCAGTTTTAACTTATATTCTTATTTTTATTGGTCTTATTTCTATTCAACAGCTAGAAGCACATCGTAAGCACATCATTGTATTCTTCTTTTTTATTGCAATGTTTATTACCCCTCCTGATGTTTTTAGCATGCTTGCTCTTGCAGTCCCAATGTGGTTGTTATTTGAATTGGGTTTATGGATCACAAAATTCACAACGCAAAAAAACATCCATTAAAAAATGGATGTTTTTTCTATGTAAAACCCTTAAGCAATTTCATTTTCATTCTTATTAGGTAGTAAGTTATATCTTGATAAAAGATTACGTAAAACATTACGCGATAGGCCTAACATTTTTGCTGTCTTGACCTGATTGTTCCAGCAACTTGAAAATGCAGTATTTACTATTTTATCTTCAATAATATGCCATGCTTCCCCATCATATTCTTGAAAAAGACGCTTCAAAATACTTTCAAACTCTTGAATAAGATCATTGTCTGGTAACACGGCAGAACCCGTTTCCTCAGAAAATCTTAAATGCTCAAGATCAATTGTTTTACCGCCACTCACCAGCAAAGCATAGTGAATATTGTTTTCTAGCTCACGAATGTTGCCTGGCCAGCTATAGTTCAGCAGCGCATTTCTTGCTCTATCACTGATATTTGGCTTAGTCGTAATGAGCTTCTGAGAGTATGAACTTAAGAAGAAATCAACCAGAGGTAAAATATCTCCTTTACGTTCACGCAGTGGCAAAATATTAAGCACAACCACGTTCAAGCGATAATATAAATCGAGACGAAACTTATTTTCTGCTACCGCTTTACGTAGGTCAACGTGTGTCCCCGATAGAATACGGACATTAATTGGAATTGGTTTTCGACCACCCACGCGTACGACTTCTTTTTCTTGCAACACCCTTAACAGCTTAACTTGTAAGGATAGAGGCAACTCACCTACTTCATCTAAAAATAAAGTACCCCCATCGGCTGTTTCAAAAATACCAGCTCGAGTTTTGTTTGCACCCGTAAAAGCACCAGCTTCATAGCCAAACAGTTCAGACTCGGCAAGAGTCTCGACCAAAGCACCACAATTGACCGCAAGAAAAGGCTTATTTTTACGATCACTTTTCAAATGAATTTCGCGTGCAATTAACTCTTTACCTGTCCCAGACTCTCCTTGAATGATGACACTAGCAGAGCTTGGAGCAATCGTTTCAACTTGATTTAATAATTTACGGGAGTTCTGATCTGAAAAGATAATTGCTTTTGCTCTTATTGGTTTTACAGGAACACCATTATCAGGCAAAGTAATTACTTTATAATCATTATCTAAAAAGGTCTTCATAATTACCCCATAAAACTTATGATATAAGCATTCTAAAAGGCTATATTACATTTCAGTGTGTTTTTTAATAAATAACAAATAAATATATTTAATCCAAAATTCATCTAATTTATTCTGAAAATATTTTCTCTTATAAATTAAAAATAAACACAATTCTTTTTTTATGATATGTTGCTTCTCAAACACAATGTTGTGTTTTTGATTAAATCCAAACACTCTAAAAAATTATTATCCATTCCTATATTTAATTTATATAGGTATAAAGTTTGGCATTTATTTTGCTCATTCATTTAAAATCCACAAAATAGGTTTAATAATGAGCATCGAATTTGTAGGTATGGTTTTCCCTAACCAATGGTCTGAAACCAAAGGAACGCGAATTGGCCATAAAATTGACCTCGAATATCTACGTTACCATGCACGGGCACATGAATATGCGGGTTTTGATAAAGTCTTAATTGCTAGCGGGCCAACCAGCCCAGACAGTGCACAAATCGCGGCATACCTTGCCCAACATACAGAACGTCTTGGATTTATGATTGCCCATCGTCCTGCACTCCTCACTCCAAATCTTGCTGCACGTTCTTTTGCTACGCTTGACCACACTACAGGTGGTGGAAGAATCCGATTACATGCAATTACGGGAATTACAGCGGAGCCTCAAGAAGGTGATTATATTGTTGATAAAGTTCAGCGCTATGAACGGACGGGTGAATATCTAGATATCATCCAGAAACTTTGGAAAAGCGATCAACCGATTAGTTATGAAGGTAAATACTTTAAGTTAGATAATGCTTTTTGCCCGTTAAAGCCTGTCAACGGTACAATCCCGATTTCATTCGGTGGTTCATCAGACATTGCTTATGATATTGCAGTCCGCCATGCAGATCTCTATTCACTATGGGGTGAACCACTGGCTGGAGTAAAAGAGCAAATTACTAAATTGAAG
>NZ_POYH01000082.1:45588-47093 GCF_002899995.1 Acinetobacter sp. AKBS16
TCGCAGCAGAAAAAGCCAATAAACCACAGCCTCCTGTTAGTTTATCTGTACGTCTTATTATTGGTGCAACCGAAGAACTTGCTTGGCAACGAGCAGAACAGATTCTTGCAGATATTCAAAATAATCCGACTTTTCAAAATAACGGCACATTATCGGGACATAAAATCAAAGGTATCGGTTCACAGCGCTTATTGGCAGCAGCCCAGCAAGGTGATCGACATGACCGCGCATTATGGATGCCAACAGCAACTGCTGTTGGAGCTTATGGCGATACGACTGCTCTTGTTGGTACACCAGACACCATTATTGCCTCATTACTTGATTATGTAGATTTAGGGGTGACGACTTTCTTAAATCGGGGCTACGATCCGATCTATGATACGGTCGATTATGGTCGTTATATTATCCCCGCTGTACGTGAAGAGGCAGCCAAAAGATTAAAACAAATCGCTTAAATATTTAAAGCAAAAGCCGCTCATTCAATATCTTTGAAGAGCGGCTTTTTTAATAAAGATTTTCTTTAGTGAGAAAATCTTTAGTCCATCTTTTATTGCAAGTCAGGTTTACAAATAGCCTGAATTTTCTCTCCCGCAATCACCTTTTTAGCAAACGGAATTGAATCTTTTAAGGAAGCATTAACAGTTTCGCTATGTCCTAAGCCATGATACAAATGACCTTCGACCACTGTACCTGCTTTACAAGCATCTGCCACCAGCTTCATTTGAGAACGAGCATCTGGAGTTCGGTCATTTGCCCCTGTCCCAATAAATAATGGATGACTAATTTTTAATGTAGGGTAATAACCATAATCATTTGACTGTTTCTCTTGCAGTTTTTTATAGCTTGCCGGCGGATTAGGTTTATATGCTTGTGCTGGCGAAAGCCCTGCGGTTTGAATATCTCCCATAAAACTTGTTAAGCAGGCATTTCTTGCTTGTTCAACTAAAGGAGCAGCTTCAGGCGTGAAAATATCGTCTGTTTTAATTTCTGGATATAGACTTTGTGTCACTAAAAAACTATAGATGCCATAAGCCAGTGATGGGCTGACTTCGTAAGGATTTAACTTTAACTGATTTTTTTCAGGCGTCGCTTCAGGATCTTGATAAATCACGCCCGTACCAATTGAACCCTTAATATTTAAGTCAGGTGCGTACGTTGCCGAGTAGGAAGAAGCCGCAACAGCCCCAGCGCCTCCTTGTGATTGGCCAACAATCACAAACTTATTCGCAAGTGGTAACTTGGTTTTTAAAGCAGCTCTACCACTATCTAAAATACTATAAGCCAGCATTGGGTTATTAATTAACAAGTGTGGTCCTGCAACACCTAACCCTTCGTAATCTGTGGCAACGACAGCAAAACCTTCTTTAAGCCAACGATTTAAATATTGTACATCTCGGTATGATCGTCCACTCCAAGACGGCGCACAAGCATCGGCCAAACCTACAGTACCATGTGCCCATAACACCACTGGCCAACCTTCTTTCGGCGGCGTTCCTTTTGGTAAG
>NZ_POYH01000082.1:47131-48690 GCF_002899995.1 Acinetobacter sp. AKBS16
TGAATACTTCCTGAAACCACGATAGGTGTTTTGCTATCTTTACCACTGGTAGAACTGTAGAGAATCCGAATAGCCTGACTGTCATTTGCCAAACGAATATAAGGATTATGAATCGCTTCTGTTTTTAATAATTTTCCTGCCTGTTCAGGAATAGCTGATTTCCATGTATAAAACTCGGAAACTCGGCCATCTCCATATTTATCTTCTGGCGTTGGAGCTTTTTGAGCGGTGGCCAAACAACTTGAAGTTAACATCGTTGTGATTAAAGAAAACTTGCATAAAGTTGATAAAAAAGTATGTTGCATTGTTATTTACCTTAAAAACTGTCTCATCATTTTTGATTTAAAATTCGTAACTTACGCGGCCATATAAATACGTTCCAAATGCTCCTTCAGGCGCATTAAAACTATATTTGACAATATTGCCGACCGAAGAATCTTTGGCTTGATCAGGATGGCTATTAAATAAGTTGATCGCCCCTAAATTGAATTTCAGGCCTTTCACGAATGCATCCGCTTTGTAGCCAATATCCAAATCTGCAATCCACTGAGGGTCAAAGGTTTGGTCTAGTGCAGTATTGGTATTATTTAAAGTAGTCCATTTATCGTAGCGACGGACAGCCGTATTCACGCTCCATGCTTGATTTGACCAAAGTGCGCCAAGCGTTAACTTTGTTTTCGGCGCAGCAGATTCAATCAGGCTTTGTGTATTTCGTCCTGCAATACTTGAAACAGGAATTCGCTCACCTTTTGCGGTAATAGAATCTCGAGTTTCGGTAATTTCATTTTTGTTATATGCCAGACCGAGATTCAGATTTAACTTACCATATTGTTCAAGGTTTAAATCATGTTTAAGTGCGAGCTCTAAGCCTTGAGTACGTGTATCTAGTAAATTATTAAAGAACGCCACATTGGCAATATTCGAATACGGTGTATTGGCAAAAGCATTGGTAATTACACTTCCAGTAATATTGTCTGAAAGCAAAATACGATTTTTAATATCGATTTGATAAAGGTCCAAAGTTGCCGATGTATTAACAAGTGGCTTCCAAACAAAACCTAAAGAATAATTCGTCGATTTCTCAGGTTTAAGAGAAGTTCCGCCAATCAGTAAAGCCGCCTCACTTCCTGCAACTAAAGTTCTTTGTTGAACATCTTGCCAACCGGAAGCGGTTTGCACTGTTTGTACGCTATAAGCCGAATAGCCCTGCTGTGCCAATGACGGCGCTCTATAGCCTGTATTTACTGAACCACGTACAGTAAATTTAGGTGATACATCATATTTAGCAAATAATTTTCCGTTTGTGGTCGAACCAAAGTCTGAATATTTTTCACTTCGAACAGCGGCACCCACATTCAAGTCTTTAATAATATCTGCTTCTAAATCTAGATAGATACCATAGACATCACGGCTAATTTTTCGTTCATCTTGGTCTGTAATTCCGGCATATATTCCCGGAACACCAACGCCCAAAGTTGTGCTTGGATTGAAATATGGGCCGCGGGTATAGGCAATCGGATCACCAGCATTTTGCTTATATTGCTCCCAACGATATAAAA
>NZ_POYH01000082.1:48792-49247 GCF_002899995.1 Acinetobacter sp. AKBS16
ACGTGAGTGGGCTTGCGAACCAGTCAATTGCAATATCACGGCTATAATCTAGCCCTGTATTTAATTGTGAAAAAATATTTTCGCCCAAGTCATAGTTTGAAGGAGAATTTGGCCCGTAACTTGGATTAATGCCATTGCCTTGTTCTGTGCTGACTTTATTTTGTCCATAGGTTGTATAAAGATCATATTTACCTGACTTCTGCTCTCCTTTTTTAACTCCAACTGTCGTTGCAAAATCATCTACAGTGACCAAGCTCAATGGCGAGCGTCCATCTGGATAACGTTCTTTAAAATAGCTGGATTGATTCAGTACGGTTTTGGTTGTTGGGGGCTCATAAAAGTTTTCCCCTATTGTTTTACGATGGCCATAGCTACTAAAACCATAAAGTGCAACGTCATCTGTCAAAGGCAAATCTAGATTGGCAGTCACATTGATTTGATCTTTTTGTTCAGGG
>NZ_POYH01000082.1:49331-58443 GCF_002899995.1 Acinetobacter sp. AKBS16
GGGTGTATTTTGTTCTGTATATTGAGCCTTGGTTGAACCATCATAAAAAGTTCGCGTATCAGGTGCTGTATTACTTGCAGCTTCACGTTTGCCTAGATCTAATGCAACCGTCAATGCACCATCGTTAGGAAGTGCAAAACCTTTCCAAAGATTAACTTTATGTTGTTCACCATCTCCTTGAGTGTAGCCACCTGTTTGATAGCTTACGCCACCTCCATGATCTCGTGATTTCAAAATAATATTAACGACGCCGGCAATTGCATCTGACCCATATTGTGCGGCAGCACCATCCCGCAAGATCTCTATACGCTCAATCGCGCTCACTGGAATTAAACTTAGGTCAGTTACCGCTGCGCCTCTTCCACCTGCATAGGCTTGGCGGGTGAAATAAGCGGATGTATGACGACGTTTTCCATTAATTAAAATTAGAGTTTGATCAGCAGATAATCCTCTAAGTGCAATACTTGGCGGAACCGATGCCCCAAACCCACCTGCAGGAGAACTCGGTAAAGTCACCGAAGGAGACAATCGTGTTAATGCTGCTGCAAGATCAGTTGCACCAGTCTCTTGTAACTCTTTGGCAGTTAAAATATCAACGGGTGCAGGTGCATCAAGTGAGCTACTAATTGCCCGTCTAGAGCCTGTGACAACCACAGATTGTAATGTGATGGCATCCTCTTTATCTGGCAAATTCTTTTGATCATTTGCCAAAGTAATTGAGGCAGTGAGTGTACTCAGTGCAAAAATTGAGGAGTGAAGAATGAATTGAGAAAAATATGTATGCATATTAGCTTCCTTAACGATCTAGACCGATATAGCAAAGCCGATGCCAAATATTTTATTATTTATTATCAATGCATTAAGAAATTTAAATAAAAGAATCATTGTTTAAATTTAAACAATGATTCAAAAAAATGCTTATAAAACTACAGTTGTGAAATCTGTAAATCGCTTAAACAAGTTGGTTTTGTAAATATGACTGATATAACTGAAAGTAAGCTGACTGCTGCTGTATTAAATGCTCATGTGAACCTTCTTCTACGACATGGCCATTTTTAATCACAACAATTTTGTCAGCCTCACGAATGGTACTCAGCCGATGTGCAATGACAATACATGTTCTATTTTGGCATAAGCGTCTGAGCGCATATTGTATTTTTTGCTCGGTATAAATATCGATTGCAGAGGTGGCTTCATCTAGAATTAATATTTTGGGGTTTGCCAAATAAGCACGAACTAAGCAAACAAGTTGCCTTTGTCCATGACTAAGATTTTTACCAAGCGCTCCCACTTCGGTGAAATAGCCTTGCGGCAGTTGTTGCAATATCTCATCCACTCCCAAGTCTTCAATAACCTGGATAAGTTTCTGGTCTGTAGCATCAGGTTGAACTAGACGTAAGTTATCTAAAATTGTTCCACTAAATAAAACATTATCTTGTAAAACGATACTCACATGCTGTCTTAAACTTGCAAGATGAATATTTTGTATTGGATAACGATCTAGAAAAATTCCACCTTGCTGGGGTTCATAAAATCGCGTTAGTAACTGAACCATGGTACTTTTGCCATGTCCCGTTGGCCCTACAATCGCAATTATTTTTCCAGCTTCAATGTCCAAATTAAAGTTTTGTAAAACAGGTTTGTGGGTATAGGCAAAATCTACCGACTGAAAACGAATATGACCATTTAACTGTTCAAGCTTCACAGCATTCGGTTGTTCTTGAATCGTAGATTGAGTGTCTAAAAGTAGAAATATTCGCTGCGCACATGCTGCTCCATTGGCATAACGTTCAAATAAATCGGTCAGTTCCTGTAACGGCGCTAAGAATAAAAACACATAGAAAATACTCTCTGCAAACTGCCCTATACTAATCATGCCATCACTATACGCATAACTACCAATCACAATGAATCCGGCAGTAGCTAGAGTTGAGAGTAAACCTGTAAAGGGAGCAAACCAACTGGTCCGCTTGCTGCCATAAATAATAGAGTTATTAAAGTCTTTTAATAATTCTTGATAACGAGATTGATTGGTTTCGGTGTAATTTAATTGCTGAACGATTTTTGCTCCATTTACTGTTTCAACCAAATGAGCAGTAAACCGACTGCGTTCCTCCCCAACTCGTCCCCAATGTTTTTGTGATGACTTTTTAAAAATTGCAGTCATTCCAAATAAAATGGGTAGCGTCGCAAATAAACACCAGAAAAATGGTGGATAGATATGCCAAAGGAGTACTGAAGCTAATCCACAACGCAAAATTGCCGAAAGTAACTCTGGTGGCCCTTGTATCAAAACAGGCTCTAGCGTTTCGACATCACGATCGGCCCGTGAAATAATCCTGCCAGCCTTGGTACGATCAAAATAACCAATATTTAAACTTTGGATATGCTGAAATAACGAACGTCTTAAACCATTAATCACTTTCAAAGCTGCTCGGCCTGAAAGATATTTTGATACGCCCGCTAAAGCAAAACGACAAATCCAACTTAAGATTAAAATGCTAATCGCAATGAATAAAACAGGCTGATTCAATACTATTTTTCCAGCAATGTATTGAAAGCCCGAATCTAAAATATATTTCACCACCCAAGGCCGAACAAAAACGCTCATCACTTGTAAAATTTCTACTGCAATTAAAGCAAGCAGCAAGTATCGAATGGGATAAATTAAAGGAATAAGTTTTTTTAGCATTCCTCTATGAATTGAGGCATTTGCCAAATTTTCTTCGATTTGTAGATCAGCTGATTTTGCAAATGGGCGGAAATTTTTAACACTGGTATTCATGCATCAATCTCCTGCTGCTCTAACTGAAAACCCATCAACTCTCGATAAAACAAACAATTTTGAACCAATTCAGCATGTGTGCCTTGGGCAATAATATGACCCTGATCAAGCACAATAACGCGATCAGATAAAGCAATCGTGGTTTGTTTATTAGAGTTAATAATGATTGTTTTCTTAAAATGGTTTCCATCATCAGAAAGTCCTGATAGTCGCTGTAAAACTTGTTTTTCTGTAGTGGCATCTAAGGCACTGGTAGAATCATCTAGTGCTAAAATTGGTGAATTTTTTAAAATAGAACGGGCCAAGGCAAGTCGTTGTTTTTGTCCTCCAGATAAGGTAACGCCCTTGTCCCCAATCAACGTGTCTAAACCATTATCAAGTCGTTGTAATAGTTCAGATGCAGAAGCTAAATGTAAAGCCTCTTTCATCTCTTGCTCCGTTGCATCTTGCTTAGCAACTCTTAAGTTATCTGCCAGTGTGCCACTAAAAAAGAAATTTTCTTGAGGAATGATCTGAACCCAATGTCGTAATTCAAATAGGCTCAAATCTTTAATATTCGTCCATCCCATTTGCTCAGAACCAATTAAAACTTGCCCTTCTGTTGGGTCAATAAACCGATTGAGTAAATTCATCAAAGTCGTTTTACCTGAGCCTGTCTTACCGACAACAGTAACGATTTCACCTGCTCGAAATTCAACACTGCATTGCTTTAAAATAAAATTTTTTGTTGTTTTATCCTGAAAGCTGACATTTTCTAATTTAATGCTTAATTCATCACGCCATTGCAACGTTAGAGGATATTGTTGATCTTCAATTGCGGACTTCTCATCTAGCATTTGCCAGATTCTTGTTGCAGACGAGCGAGCATCGGCAAAAATATGTAAGACCTGACCAATGCTTTCAATACGAAACACCAATAAATTTGCCATGAGAATGGCAGCAACAAATTGCCCTACTTGCAACTGATTTTGACCAATTAAATAAGCACCAAAAGCAATGACCCATAAGTAAGAACCCGCAATAATTACTTGCGGAATAGGTAACCGTTTTGCACTTGTCTTGATGGTCTGAATAGAATGATGAATAAATAGATCTACAGCATGGTTAAAACGTTGTAAAAGTTTCTCTTCGAGTTGAAAAGCTTTGACTACCCGAATTCCATTGACGCTTTCTGCCAATGTATCGCTGACTTTTTCATATGCAGATGCAACTTGATGGTCCAGAACCACCAATTGATTGGTCAGTTTAAATAGAACCCAAAGCCCTAAAAAAATAAATAATAAAGGAACTAGGCCAAGCCAAGGATGATACCAACACAAGAGCCCAACGGTTACGGTAACAACCAAGCTTGACTCAAATACTTGACGCCAAAAATTGATGAGCGCTTCTTTTAATTTATCTGAATCACGTGTTGTACGAGATAATACTTCTCCTAGCCCATGTTTCCAGTGCCATGAAACATCTAAATGCTGTACTTGGCTAAAGATTCTTTCCCTTAAAATACTTAGCAGTTGCTGGCCAATGGTTAAAGCACTTAACCCTGCTAAATATTGAATAACAGCTCTAATACTTGCAATACTCGTAAGTAGAATGAACCAAAACCAAGGATTTAAAGGATCAGTGATAGCATGCTGAAATAAGGTTGCTCGTTCACTATGTTTTAAGGTATCAATCGCATGACCGATTGAATACTGTTGAAGTGCTAACCCGATATTTGCGATAACAAATAAGGTCGCCGTCAATACAAAACGAAATGGCATAAAACGATATAAAGCCAAACTTCGCAATAATGGATAATTTTTAAACATAAAAGATAGTAAAAATTTAAGATTCCGTTTTATTGCGAGATTCATGCCAAATTAATGACCTTAAAAAATATTTTAAATTATTGTTTTATATTGTTTTTATAGAGCGCTATTTATGGGGGTGTTGTTTTTAAAACACCAACGCAATTCTTGTGTTGTAATCGCAACAAAATTTGATATATCAACATCATAAAAAAAGATATTAAAAATAATTTATAAATATCAATAAATTAATGAGTGGCATCAATTTTGCTTTAAAGCATGAAAACCACAAAAGGATGTCACGATGACAACACTTCAAACTCAACCATTAAACACACTTTGGTATACACGCTGCCCCGTACCAACTGGTCTAGGCATTTCAATTCAAAAAGGTTGGCTCAAAGAAAAATTTAATGAGCAGCAGATTGAAATAAAATCAATTCGAGAATCAAACTCCAAAGATATTCGTAACTCCCATTTTAACCATACCCTTGCCAACTCAGTTCGACATGGCGGCAGTATTCCTGCAATTTGGGCATATGCATCTGGTCAAAAAACCAAAGTGATTGGCTTATCTTGGGCTGATGAAGTTCAATTGTTATTAACACGCTACGATTCAAACATCAAAACTGTTGCAGACTTAAAAGGCAAACGTTTTGGTATTCCACTGAATCAAGATGCAATTATTGATTTCTCACGTGCACAGGCGATTCGTGGTTTAGAGAATGCCTTAAAAATAGTGGATTTGAAGGTGAGCGATCTTGAGCTGGTCGATTGTTTACGAGCAGATATTTTAGCTGCACAGCAACAACAGCCTGAAGAAAATGATTCTAGTTTTTATGGTAATCGTAACAAAATTAATGCAAGTGCAGAAATTGTGGCATTAATTAAAGGTGATGTCGATGCTATTTTCCTAAAAGGTGCACATGCTGCGCAAATTGCTCATGATTTCGCCCTGCATACTATTATTGATATTGGCTCACATCCAGACCCTATTCTACGCTCTAATAATGGAACACCAAGAACGCTCACTGTTGATGAAGATTTTCTAACGCAATATCCAGAGCAAGCCCAAGCGATTGTCGATGCTGTTTTACAAGCAGAACAATGGGCTCATGCCCATCCCGATGAAACCCATCGTTATTTGGCAAAAGAGTGTAATAGCAGTGAACAATGGGTTCATGCTGCTTACGGTGCAGATGCACATCTGAAACTGAACACTAACTTTGATGAAATCTCTATTATTGCTTTACAAGACTTGAGTGACTTTCTCTATCGCTGGAACTTTATTCCTGCAGAAATTAATGTTCGTGAATGGCTGGCGCAGGATATTTTTATTCAAGCTCAAGTGGCTTAATAGTACAAAAACAAAAAGGTTGTCTTGATGACAACCTTTTTTATTGACTTCATTTTACTTAGAAAATTTAGTCACATTCTCCGCCTGCTTCTTCAGAAGTACCGAGTTGTATTCTCCTGGTGGAATATTATTTAAATAATAATTTCCAACATGATATAGCCTCCAGCGAATTGGATCATGCGTGGTGTGGGTTCGTGCGTTACGCCAGAAACGGTCTAGATTCCATTTCGATAAGGTTGAACTTGCGCCGAGTAATCCAAAAATTTCACTCGAAATTTTTAAAGATGCATGATCAGACTGACTACGGGTAGCAGCAACCGATAAAATCAGTTCCGTTTGTAAGTCTTCATCTTCTACATTTGCCAAATGCTGTTCAAAAATTTGTGCTGAACGATCTAACAATGCCTCAGCCGAACGGACCAAAACAGCAAACTCACCAATTTGTTTAATAATATGAGATTCATGTGTAGGTGAATCGACCCCACTTTCTACCCAAGGTCGAGCATGATGTTGTAAATAATCAATCCCGCCTTGTAATGCCCCTTTGGCAATTCCTGTGTCCATTGCAGCGTGTAAAATCTGAGGCCAAGTGAGTCCCGTACGTAAAACCGTGCCTAAACCACCAGTATTCCGCTTAGCAATATAACGTTCATCAACAATCACATCTTTAAAATTAACAGTGCCACTGACGCTATTATTTTGTCCCATTGCATCCCAGTCATCAAGTAACTCTACTCCTTCTGTATCTCGATGAATTAAAATCGAGACTGGTCCATCATCACTACCCGCAAATAAAGAAATCCATTCTGCAAGTAAAGAGCCTGTAGAATAAAACTTACTGCCGTTTAGAATTAATTGTCCTTCTGAATTCCTTTCTACGCGTGTTTTATGCTGGAACTTATCTTTGCCTCCCACTTCTGCAAGTGCATTGCCTAAACGCTTTCCACTTAATACATCGGCAAGTAATTGATCACGAATTTCATCGTCATAGCCAGTTAAAATTCCTCGGAACATAGTGAAGTGAATCTGTAATAACTGCCCTACACCACCATCGGCAGATGAAATAATTTTCACCACATTGACCAAGGTTGAAATACTGGCACCTAAGCCTCCAAATTGCTTGGGCACAATAATCGCGGTTAAACCGGCTTCTGAAATTAAACGCGCCTGATCATAAGGGACAGTCTTGTTATAACTTGGATCTCGAGCAAATTGATTCAGTTGATCTGCTACCTCATTTGCAATCTCAAGTGCTTCTTGCTCGCTTTGAATATGTCTTACGCTACCTAATTCTAAAAAACTGTGTTGGTTAATATCGTTCATTTTTAACTCCGAAAAATCTGTTCTTTTTTATGCGCTAACTTCTAATACGTTGTTTTTAAACAAGCTTGGCGCATGGGTAAGCAAAGTTTTGGTATATATATGTTGAGGATGACTAAGCACTTGATCTGTTTCACCGTATTCAACAATATGTCCATTTTTTAATACGGCGACTCGATCTGCGATTGCACGAACAACCCCTAGGTTATGAGTCACAAATAGTAAGGTCACACCTTGCTGCTGAAGGTCTTGTAACAGTTTTAAAATAGATGCCTGAACTGAAACATCCAAAGCAGAGGTAATCTCATCACAAATCAAAACATCAGGTTGGCACAATAAAGCTCGCGCGATCGCCACTCGTTGTCGCTCCCCACCCGATAAATCTCTTGGATAGAGTTCCTGAACTTGTATAGGTAGAGAGACTTGTTTAAGTACCTGTGTGACTTTTTCTATGGCTTCTTGTCGAGATGCTCCAAAGAAATGCTGCACAACTTTAATTAAGGTCTGTCCAATCGTATGCGCTGGATTCAAGGCTTTATAAGGATTTTGAAAGATATATTGCAGTTTATGTCGTTGCCGTAAATGACGCTGTTGTCCACGCAATGACAAGACTTCATCTGCTAATGTAATTTGTCCATCTGCATTTTCATTCAGGCCAGCAATCACACGTGATAAAGTTGTCTTACCTGAGCCAGATTCACCAACCAATGCTAAACATTCACCTTTTTTGAGTTGAAATGAGATATCAAAAAGAGCCTGTTGCTGCCCATACCACGCATTAATATGTTCAACTTTCAGCAGTGCTTCTCGATCAGTTTCTCGTTCAATAACCTGATGATCAAGCTCTTTAAAATTAATCACGCCAACATGATCCGAATGGTGACAAGCAACAAAATGCGGGTCAAACTCATCTTTTAATTGAGTTAATTCAGGTTGTTTTTGACGGCATATGTCTGTGGCGAAAGTACAACGTACTGCAAAAGCACATCCGGCTGGACGCTCATTTGGTGAGGGTGCGTGTCCTTCAATTGGAGATAAATATTTACGAATGGCCACATCGGGAATGGCGTTAAGTAAACCTTGCGTATAAGGGTGTTTAGGGGTTTCAAATAGTTGGGTTAATACCGCATCTTCAGCAATTCGCCCTGAATATAAAACAATCACCCGATCTGCAATATCTTTTACAACCGTTAAGTCATGCGATATATAAATAGCAGCAACATTATATTCACGGCATAATTTACGAATGATGTTCAACACCAATGTCTGTGTCGTCACATCTAAGGCGGTGGTTGGCTCATCTAAAACAATCAAACGTGGCTGTAATAAGAATGCCAAGGCCAATAAAATTCGTTGTTGCTGTCCACCTGAAAGTTGATGAGGATAACGCTTGAGAAATAGCTCATCATGAGGTAACCCCACTTCATCTAAAATTTTGGCTACTTTCTGGTATTTTTCAGCGCTTGATAACTGGGCCTGATGGACTTCTAATAATTCAAATAAATGTTGACCAATACTTAATGCTGGGTTGAGTGCCGTTCCAGGATCTTGAGCGACATGACTAATTTTATAGCCACGAACCTGACGTAAAGCATGATCATCTAAACTGAGAATATCTTCATCATCCAGTTCAATAGTTCCTTGAATAATCTTGGCGCCATGTCGTGCATAGCCCAATAAGGCACTCGATAATGTCGTTTTACCAGAACCACTCTCTCCGACCAGACCTAAAACTTCACCTTCTCGCAAGCTAAATGAAATATTAGAAACGATGTGATTGCCGGTGTTTACCAATGCCACGGTTAAGTCTGTTACGGTCAATACTGTATTTTTAAATGTATTTGCCATATTTATTTTTCCTCA
>NZ_POYH01000082.1:58541-104965 GCF_002899995.1 Acinetobacter sp. AKBS16
CCGAGCTGCTGCACGTCCAACGCCCTCAGCCAATACATTCGTTCCGAGCGCAAACAAGGCAATTAAGATGACAGGAGCAAACACGGCCCATGGTTGAACTAATAAACCAGCGCGATTTTCATTAATCATGAGCCCCCAATCTGCTGCTGGAGGTGCCACGCCATAACCTAGAAAAGCCAAACCAGATAACATACCCACTGCCCATGTCAGCATCACACCAAGATGAATGAGTAATGGCGTCAACATATTGGGTAAAATTTCACGGAATAAAATATAAGTTTTTGAATAACCAAGAATTCGGGCAGCTTCGATATATTCCTGTTCCACTAAATTAAGTGCAACGCTTCGTGCAAGACGCACGACTCCTGGAATAAAAGCAATTGAAACCGTTAAAACGATGAGCCAAGGCTGTCGACCTAACATCGAAACGATAAGTAAGACCAAAATAAGATCAGGAAAGGCCATAAAAACATCAGTCAGCCAAGTTACGAACTGATCAATCTTATTTCGGGCAAAAGCAGCTAATATGCCTAAACTAGAACCAATAACTAATGCGACCAAACTGGCAGCTAGCGTCATCCAGATAATTGAAGCACCGCCAGCAAGAACACGTGACCAAACATCATGACCAATATAGTCATAACCTAAAAATGATTTTCCTTCGGGTGGTCCATAAGTCATGCCGACCAATGCCGTAGGTTCAAATGCAACAAATAACGGCCCAACCAATGCGAAAATCAAAACTAGGGCTGTGACTACAAATCCAAAACGTACTTGTCTTTCACGGATTAATGTTTGAAAAAAGTTTCTTTGGTACCAATGAAGTGAGCTCATTTCCCACCTCCTTGCTGAATATTCTTTAACGCATTGCGACGATCGACAGGTTTTACCGTAATTGGTCGGCCAGACTTCCATAAACGTAATGCCTGACGTCGCCCTGGTGAACGTGCTTTATGTCTTTTTGCAGTTCGTATTTTTGGTGTGAGTAAAGTCGTGATTAAATCTGCAATTAAATTAACAACGACCACACAAATGGTGAGCAATAAAACGATTGCTTGAATGGTCGGGATATCCCTCATTTCGATTGCTGCATTAAGTGCATTACCAATACCGGGGTAACTGAAAACCACCTCAATAATGAGAGCACCACTTAGCAAAACTCGTATGGTCAATGCTGTACCCTGCACCACAGGAACCAATGCATTTGGTAAAACATGTTTCCAAATAATCCGGCGCTCAGGAATACCACGCAGTCGTGCAGAGGTCACATATTCCGACTCTAGCGCATCAATCATTGAACCACGTACTAAACGCATCAGATATGGAATGAGTGATAAAGCTAAAGTTAAAATTGGTAAAATTAAAAACTCTAGTTGGCTATAAGGAGACTCATTAGGAATCAGTAACGAGGCCGCTGGTAATATATGTAAAACCGATGTTGAAAAAAACATCATTAACCAAATCGCAATAACAAACCCCGGCACCGCTTTAAACACAATAGAGCTAGAGACAATAATACGATCGAGTTTGCTATCGCGATGAAGCGAGAGCCACACACCTAACACGACTGAAATCGGTACAGTAACGACAATCACGAGGCTCGTGAGTGCAACTGTATTACCAAAATAATTCTGAATAATTTCTAAAACAGGCACATTGGAATCAATCGAGCGTCCAAAATTACCTTGTAACAATTGACTCAACCAATGCCAGTATTGAAGCAATATCGGATCATTTAATCCCAATTGTTCACGAAGTATTTGTACCGTTGCTTCAGGTGCTTCTGGTCCTAAAATGACACGAGCTGGGTCAGATGGAAGTGCTTGTGTCGCAATAAAAACAATGAGACTAATAACAAATACAACCAATACCCCTGACACCAAACGTGTCAAAAACCAAGGTAACCATGCAGGAAATTCAAATGACTTGGCAATTGTTGGTTGTTGAATAGATGCTTCTATTTTGCTGGATTGAATTGTCATATCGGTTACCCTCTACGCCAGAATTCATCTGTACGCCACGCAGCAAAGCCTGTGCGATCAGGCGTTACACCACCAATTTGGTTCGAATGTGCATCAAGGACATTATTAAAGCCCCAAATGAGTAAACCACCTTGCTCATGCTGAATATGCTGTGCCTCATGAACAAGAACTTTTCTTTTTTCCAAATCGGGTTGTTGCAATGCTGCATGTACTAGTTCCGTAAAGCGCTCATTCTTAAAACGAGTTTTATTATTTGCCGCACCCGGCCCATCAATTTGCAAAACTGTTAATAAGAAAGGACGTGAAACGTTCGAGCCTGTGCTAAATGCCCAATCTTGTTTTACTGCATCCGCAAAAGTAGCAGCTTCAACCTGTTTAACATTAACAATGACACCTGCTTGAGCAGCATGTTGAGCAAAAACTAATGCAGCATTGCTATCTGGGCCTGTATATAAATCGACCGTTAGACTGTTATTAAAACCAGCTTCTTTGAGTAGCGCTTTTGCTTTATTTAAATCTTGCTTGCGCTGCGCAATACTGTGGTCATATACAGGATCACTAAACGAATAAAGGTCATTTGCAACTCGTCCTTGCCCCGCTAAAGCACGTTTGACCAAATCGTCTCTATTGGCAATCAATCTAAAAGCTTGTCGTACCCGAGGATCATTGAACGGCGCTTTAGACGTATTCATATCAAATGATTGCCAAGCATCGGTTTCCGATGAAACTAGATTTAGCCGTTTATTAGATTGAATTAAAGCAATATGCTCAGCACTTACTCCAGATGCAATATCAATTTGGCCTGATTGCAAAGCAGCAAGACGCCCTGTTTGATCCTTAAAATCAATAATTTCTATTGCATCGGCATAAGGTTGATTTTCTTTCCAGTAATTTTCAAAACGTACAAAACGTGAACGCTGGCCGGGTGTAAAACTTTCAAGCTTAAAGGGGCCAGCCCCGACTACATTTTTAACTGGGTCGTAATCTGTAGGAACAATACCACCCCAGCTCATCCATGCTTCTGGTAAAGCAACCAATCCCTTTCCTTGAGAAAAAGGAATTTCAACGGTGTATTCATCGCGCTTTTTAATTGCATCTCTTTGCAAAGAATAAAGATAAGCTGCAAATGGTGAGGCAAGTTTGGGGTCAGTTAAGCGCCGTAAAGAGAAAATAACATCATCGGCTGTAATGGTTTTACCGTGGTGAAATTCGAGTCCTTTTTTTAAGCGAATAGTCCATTTGGTTCCGTCATTATTGGGCTCAGCAAATTCAGCAAGGGCAAGTTTTGGCTGAATATCTCTGCCCCATTCCCATAACTTTGCATATAAAGGCCAGCCTCTAAACGCACTGGACATACCAATAGGTTTATGTGCATCTAAATTGCCTGCTTGGTTACCATTAATCACTCCAATTTTGATAACACCACCTTTTTTCGGCGTATCATTTTGGGAGGTAGCGGCAGTAGCGCTTTCAGACGATGAAGAGTCGGGTTTTGAACATCCTATAAGGCTAATTGCAGCAAAAGCGCCAACACCTAATCCCGTCTGTTTAATGAGTTCTCTACGTGTAATTTTATTCATGCCTTCTCCCTTAAACCACGACTTCTTGATTCAAGAGGGAATCAATGGATGAATTTTTATTTAGCTTAGGTAACTCAAAACCATGATCTAGCTCTAATAATGGAAACAATAAATCTGCTACCCGATAGGCTTCTCCAATTAAAGGGAAACCAGACAAGATAAAGGTTGATACACCATAGCTTTCGTATTCTTTAATCCGTTTGGCAATATTTTCAGCACTACCAACTAAGGCAGTTCCTGCGGCTGGGTTTAAAATATCGAAACCAAATAAAGATGGGCCAGTCCAAACATTAGGATAAATTTCAAAATCTTTAGCTTGAGGCAAATCACCTCGACGTAATTGTTCTAAGTTCTTTTGAATAGATGGGTTGTTGCTTTGATAACTCTCAAAACTTTCATTTGGAGGAAGCTGTCGTTTAACAGCTTCGATTGCATAATTTACATCAATCTTGTCAAGTAACGACTGAGCATATTGCCAAGCCTCTTCTTCTGTTTCCCGAACAATAATTTGTAATCGAGTCCCAAATTCTAAAGTTCGGCCAATTTTTGCTGCCTCAGCCGCAACCTTGCTAAACTTTTTTCCAAGTAATGGTGGTGTATTCGCAAAACTTAAATACACATCTAATAATTCAACAGAATGCTGAACGCCTTTGGCAGAAGTTCCTGCTCCCCACAAAGGAACACCCTGCTTTTGAGTTGGACCACGCCATTTGGACATTGGAGATCCACCCTCTAAGCGTGGAGCAATTTGAATAAACTCGCCCTCAAATCCCGAGGTATCACCTAAGTAGTTTTGTTGAAATGCATTCCAGTATTCTTTACTAAAGTCATAACGCTCATCATGAGTATAGTGAATGCCTAAAGCTGCCAAACCCTTATCATTTCCATTGACGACATTAAATAACAAACGCCCTTTAGAAAATGCATCAAAAGTTTGCGCATATTTTGCCAAAACTGCTGGTTGGACTTCTCCAGGATGTTGGGCAATCAGAAACTTTAAACGTTCAGTAAATGGAATTAAACTTGCAGCAACAGCAAGTGTTTCATACTCACTTGTACCCATGAGTGAACCGTAAAAACCAAGTCGATCTGCGGTAATCGCAATCTGTTGCAAGTGTTCATAATCGGTATCCCACCGCCCAGATTCCAACCAAGGATATGGTCCATCTGGAGAAGTGAGATACCATAAAAGTTTTACAGCCATAGTATTCTCGATCTTTATTTTTTAATCTTTATCTAATTCAGGGGAAGTAAACCCAGCGATTTTGCTTTTTCAGTCAATCCGCTCATTTTCCATTGCTGATGTAAAACCCCTTGCCCGTATTCTCGGCTGCCACCGACTAATTCAGCCAGCAGCTGAATTTGAGCACCTTCTTCAAGCAATAAAATAAATTCAGCAGTTTCCTGTAGTCCTTGGCGTCCCCATACAGTTGCTCCACCATTGGCTTCCAAAATGGCCCGATGTTCAATATCAACTTTGAGTTGATCTAAAATAAAATCCACTTCAGCTTGACGGCGATCAATGTAAATCGGCAACTCTTTAAATAAATGGAAGCGCTGAACAGGCACATAGCGGATCGGTAAAGTACGATGGGTTTGAGCCCATGCGCCTAAATTCGGCGCGTGTACATGAGATATTGTGGTGACATCTGCATGCTCTTTAAAAAGCTTGTTATAGCGCCCACCTGCACTTTTTCTTCCCAATAAAACTTCACCATCAATTGTCTCCACCAATACTTTGCTTTTTTTATCTTTAGACCACGGTCCTGCATAGTTAAAAGTGACTAAGGTATTTTCAGGTCCACGTTCAACAAAATTAACTGTTCCATTTGCAGTAATTGTTCTTGTTTCACGGAATACTTCAAAAGCAAATTCAGCTTTTTCACGGTTCAATTCGATAAAGTCATTGAGTTCACGAGATAATGGCGTTTGAATAAGTGTTGTCATGGTCAAATCCTCTTTAAAAATTTTTATTTTGACGGCGTTTTAAAACTTCGAGTAAAGGACGATGATCAACCCATGTTTCAATATCGACATCGCGCTCTAAGAAGCCATGCAACCAAAGAAAATCTTTTTGTTGTTTTAATAGCTCTAAACGGTCTTCACTTAATGACGGATGTAAAGACTTATGAAAATTATTTCGATAGGCTGTTGCAACACTTTCTGCTCCTGCAATCGTTTCATCTTCTAAAATGACCAAGACCTCATCTAAATGATCTTGTGCCCAATCTGCGGTATCAAACAACTCTTCAAGAAAATCGACGACCACATCAAAATGATCTTCTAATAGGTCTTCATGGACCGTAATGGGACGAGGTGTACCGTTATTAACACGAGAAGTCACATCTTCAAATTTATCTAAATCAATCCCAACTTTTAGGCCACGTTTAGTTGCAGCTTCAACAGCAGAAGCTCCTTTTACATACACGGCATCAACTTCACCTGTAATTAATGCATCAAGACCTGACCAATACGTACTCGCATCACGATTCTCTTTAGATCCAGCACGTTCAGGTACTTCAATAAAATTCACATCACGAAAAGTGAGATTGGCAAGTTGTAAAGCACCACGAATACCTTGCAATGACATGGCTCTAAAAATACTGCCAGCACGTTTGTCAGCATATTCTGGTAAAGCTACTTTCGCATTTTTTAAATGCTCTGGCTGGCTAATATCTGAATCAGGTCGCACAATAATGACTTGCCACTCATCAATCCAAGTCAATCCAATGAGTCGGCTTGGCGCGCCTTCAGAGCGTGCGGCTAACGCAGGTACATTTCCACCCTCTCGGAACAGAGCTGGCAATTGATGATCAAAATGATGGACCGATAAACCTTTACGCGCATCTTGCAAGACAGCAACATCAATGCCGTGTTTTTCAAACTTTTTAACTAAAGTACCGCGTTTTAATGAAATACCTGTTGCTGTGGGTACTGGACATCGAGTGACCCAAATTTCAGACAGGATGTTTTTTACAAATTCTTTAGAATTTTCTTTTTTATCTACTACAAGTGACATACGGATTCCTTAGGATAATTCCACTTTCATCACTTACATTGAGCAGCTTTTATGCCAATTTAATTTATTATTTATTTTCAAATGTTTATGCAAATATAGTAGGATTGGAAATGTTTATATTTCATCATTTTTCAAGGCTAGTGTTGTTTTATCAACAATTATTTTAGACAAATATAACTTTCTATATATTTGTTATGACCACTTTTTAATTCAATGATTTTTTTAGGATGCCAGAACACTATCTTCTAGATATAAGTATCAGAAAGCTAAGGATTCAATGTTTATATATAAAAAAACATCAGTTATCTCATCTCACTAATACTATGGACTGAAATCAATTCTACATAGGCTTCATTAAAAAATATCCTTATATTACTGCTCATTAAGGTAACAAGTTCAGTTAAAAAAAAATTAACTCAACTTGTTACCTTATTACTTAAGTTATTGAATTTTATAAGACCAAAAAGGAACAAGTTGAGTTAAACATACGTTTCAGATCTAAAGCTCTCTTTACGTAGCTTTAAAGTTATTTGGCTAAACATCACTATCTGAGCATAAATATGACATTCATCTTTTCTATTTAGCTTTACATAGCTAACGTAATTTTATTGATCACTGTATAGCTTTTCTTAGAATCTTTGCTGCACTTAAATTTAGATGATCGTCTTTGGCTAAAGAATTAAAATTTAAATTAAATTTCAGATGAACCATGCTCCTTACTACTCAATTAAATTCAAACAACTTTATCATTACAGAAATTTTAAAATAATCATTCTGATACTCAACTTTCTGTATTCCTTTTAAATACTTTAAAGATTAAATCTTCTAATTTAGTTCGCCTTATTATTACCTTAAGTTTTTAAGTAAAATTAAATAAATACGAGAATTATTTACAACCTATTCAAAAGTGATTTTGTTTTTCATATTTTAATTCGTATAAATAAAAAATCTGAGCTAAACCATCACGTTTAATACTTGTGAATATATATTATTTCAATAAATATTATAATTAATTAAATTGTTTTTAGCTTGGTATTTTAGTTTAAATTTTTATAATTTTAATTAAAGCATTTATTATCAATAATTTAATTTTACAATAACTAAGATACATTAATATTTGTAAAGTGTGATTTAATTATCGTTTTAATAAAATAGATGTAGAAATAAAACCTATTTATACAAATTAAATAATTAGTGAGATACGGGTCACATATTATTTTATGTTTTTTAATTGAAATTGATTTATATATTGTTTTTAAATAAAAAATATTGTATCACTTATATTAACTATTTAATAAATAGGTACTTATAAAATGAAAAATAATATATTTAAAATTTTGGTTTTGGCGGTATTTTCTACTTCCCCACTATTTTGTTATGCAAATAACACAATAATGATTAAAGGAAATATTGTTGAAGACACATGCTCAACAAAAAGTAATGAGATAGAATGTAACGAAGTCAACAATTTGAATATTAAACTTGATAGTGAATATTTAAATAAAGATAGTCTCTATAAATTAACTCAACATACAGAGAAGATGGACACTAGCATTGAAAGTCTAGGTTCTAATCGAAAGATTATACTTATCAATTATCATTAAGCTCATTTCATCATATTACTATAGAAGCTGGCAAAAGAGTGTTTCATACAATTCAACATAATTTTTTATGAATTGGGTATTGAGTCACTCTTTTTCTGCAAAAATGTCTATTTGTATGTTTTTTCTATATACATCTGCATAATTTATTCTATATAATTGTATTGTAAGAATTTAAGCTTATTCTTCACGTAAATTGTTTAATTCTTTTCTAATTACATAGTAGCCTTATGTAATTTTCTTATCTCTATGATTCCTTTCTTCTAAACAATAAAAACTATCTATAAAACAGTTATATAAGCTGTGTTAACTAGCTGTAACTCCATCCTAAAAGTGCGACACAATTAAAACTATAAAAAATAATGTGACATAGTTTGCATTTTGTTTAAAAAGTGTTAGCATTGTTACATTACTTTTCAAGATGTCAAACACTGGAAAAGTAAGGAATTAAACTTTTATCCAGACTTTTGAGAAAACACTATGAAAAAACTTGCTTTGATCGCTGCTCTTTCGGTTGTAGGGATTGCGAATGCTCAAGCTGCTGATGGTACAATTACAATTAATGGTTTAGTTACAGACAAAACCTGTAACATCGCTACTCCAGCTGGTAAAGATTTCACAGTGACTCTTCCAACTGTTTCTAAACAAACTTTAGCTGCTGCTGGGAATGTTGCTGGTCGTACTCCTTTCCAAATTAAATTAGATAAATGTTCTGAAGGTAAAGTAGCTACTTACTTTGAGCCAGGTGCAACTGTTGACTTCAATACTGGTCGTTTAATTAACACAGATGCTACTGGTGCTAAAAACGTTAATGTTCAACTTTTAGGTAGTAACAATAATTTCATCCCTGTACTTGCTGCGGGTACAAATGGTGCTCAAGCTAATTCTCAATGGGTTGATGTAAGTGCAACTGGTACTGCTGACCTTAACTACTATGCTGAATACTATGCAACTGGCGCTTCTACTGCTGGTAAAGTAACTACTTCTGTTCAATACACAATTATCTATCAATAATTAATTGATAGCGGGGTTTCTGTGTCTGCATGGAAACCCTGTTTTGTGTAGCACTTTCCTGAATCTTTCTTGGTTGAGAACTCGAAAAATGAAATTGAACAGTTATAATTTTTTGTTAGGTTTGGCATTTGCTTCATCTGTTGCTGCTCCTGCCGCTCAAGCAGAAATTGTAATTCATGGTACCCGTGTAATTTATCCGTCGGATGCTAGAGAAGTTACGCTACAAGTTAGCAATAACGGTTCAAAGCCAGCACTTGTCCAAGCTTGGATTGATGAAGGTGATCCAAAAAGTACTCCGGATCAATCAAAAGTTCCTTTTATGATTGCTCCTCCAATTTCTCGTGTTGAAGCGACAAAAAGTCAGACGCTTCGTATTACTGCCCTTCCAAATGCTTCTCAATTTAACCAGAAGCAAGAAACTGTTTTGTGGTTAAACGTTTTGGATATTCCACCAAGACCTACCTCAAAAAATGCAGATACGACACCTGATAACTTCTTACAACTTGCAATTCGTTCCCGGATCAAATTCTTCTATCGTCCGGCTTCAATTAAAGAAGATGCGAATTTAGCAGCAGATAAGCTTCAATGGGTTAAATCTGGTCAGAATTTAACGGTAAAAAATCCAACTCCTTTCCACATTACGATGACTTCTGTTTATCAAAAGGTTGGAGATAAAAAAGTTGATTTATTGCCTCAAGGGCTAATGGTTAAGCCTTTTTCTGAAGAGCCTGTTCAGCTTAAGAATAGCAACCTTCAGGATATGAGTTTTATTAATGTCAACGACTATGGTGGTCGAGTCGAACACCAAATAAAACTTCAGTAATCAGATTATCTTTTTAATAAATTTAAGCACCTATTATGTGAGTAGGCGGACTTAGCTATGCCAAAAAAAAGGCAAGAATCTTATAAATTATTAAAACGCCATATTTGTTATTACTTGGCTTCTGGCGTTGTTACAATGACAATGCCTGTGTTCGTGCATGCTGAAGAAGCAGCTGCGAGTGCGCCTGTAGAAGCTGAATTTGATTCTGCTTTTTTAATTGGTGACGCTCAGAAAGTCGATATTTCTCGATTTAAGTACGGCAACCCTGTTTTACCAGGTGAATATAACGTTGACGTTTATGTAAATGGTCAATGGTTTGGTAAACGCCGCATGATTTTCAAGGCATTAGATCCAAATCAAAATGCCGTAACTTGTTTTACTGGAATGAACCTTCTTGAATACGGCGTAAAACAAGAAATTTTAACCAAGCATGCTCCCCTTCAAAAAGAAAATAATAGTTGTTATAAAATTGAAGAATGGGTAGAAAACGCATTTTATGAATTCGATACGTCTCGTTTACGTGTAGATATTTCAATTCCTCAAGTCGCATTACAAAAAAATGCTCAAGGCTATGTCGACCCAAGCGTATGGGATCGCGGGATTAATGCTAGCTTTTTGTCTTATAGTGGTAGTGCGTATAAAACTTTTAATCAGTCTGGTAACCGAAGCGAAACGACCAATGCTTTTATGGGGGTTACGGCTGGACTAAATTTAGCAGGTTGGCAATTACGTCATAATGGTCAGTGGCAATGGCAAGATACGCCTGCGGAAAATCAATCTAAATCAGACTATCAAGAAACAAGTACATACTTACAAAGAGCCTTCCCTAAATATCGTGGTGTTTTAACACTCGGGGATAGTTTTACCAACGGTGAAGTATTTGACTCATATGGTTATCGTGGTATCGATTTTTCAAGTGATGATCGAATGCTACCGAATAGTATGCTTGGTTATGCTCCACGTATCCGTGGTAATGCAAAAACCAATGCAAAAGTTGAAGTACGTCAACAGGGTCAATTGATTTACCAAACAACGGTTGCACCAGGTAATTTCGAAATTAATGACCTTTACCCTACCGGCTTTGGTGGTGAAATTGAAGTTTCTGTTATCGAAGCGAATGGTGAAATACAGAAATTTTCTGTGCCTTATGCCTCTGTTGTACAGATGTTACGTCCAGGCATGAACCGTTACTCATTAACTGTAGGTCAGTTCCGTGATCAAGACATTGATCTGGACCCTTGGATTATTCAGGGTAAATACCAACAAGGTATTAATAACTATTTAACTGGCTATACCGGAATTCAAGCATCTGAGAATTACGCTGCAATATTGCTTGGTGCAGCCGTTGCTACACCAATTGGAGCAATTGCATTCGACGTGACCCACTCTGAAGCTGAGTTTGAAAAACAGGCTTCACAATCAGGTCAAAGTTTCCGTTTAAGTTATAGTAAGTTAATTACCCCGACCAACACAAACTTAACACTTGCAGCTTACCGTTATTCAACCGAAAACTTCTATAAATTGCGCGATGCCCTACTTATACGTGACTTGGAAGAAAAAGGTGTAAACACTTATGCTGCTGGTGGTCAACGTAGTGAGTTCCAGATTACTTTAAACCAAGGGCTACCTGAGGGTTGGGGTAACTTCTATGTGGTAGGTTCGTGGGTAGATTACTGGAATCGTAGCGAGAGTACTAAACAGTATCAGATTGGTTATAGTAATAACTACCATGGTTTAACTTATGGTTTATCTGCAATTAACCGTAAGGTTGAGTACGGTTCAAATAATGCGACGCATGATACTGAATATTTAATGACGCTTTCATTCCCAATTAACTTTAAGAAGAATTCAGTCAACGTCAACGTTACTGCTTCTGAAGACAGCCGTACTGTTGGTGCAAGTGGGATGGTTGGCGATCGCTTTAGTTATGGTGCCTCTGTTTCGCATCAAGACTATGCAAACCCAACGTTTAATGCTAATGGTCGTTATCGTACTAATTATGCAACTGTTGGCGGCTCTTATAGTATTGCTGATTCTTACCAACAAGCAATGGTAAGTTTAAGCGGTAGTGTTGTTGCTCACTCACAAGGTATCTTATTTGGACCTGAACAAGGCCAAACCATGGTACTTGTACATGCGCCTGATGCCGCTGGGGCAAAAGTGAATAACACGGTTGGTCTAAGTGTAAATAAAGCGGGTTATGCAGTAGTTCCTTACGTTACGCCATACCGCCTTAATGACATTACTCTTGACCCACAAGAAATGTCGAGCGAAGTTGAACTTGAAGAAACAAGTCAACGTATTGCCCCATTTGCTGGTGCAATTGCTAAAGTAGATTTTGCAACTAAAACAGGCTATGCAGTTTATATTAATAGTAAAACTGCAGATGGCAACAGTTTACCGTTTGCAGCGCAAGTTTTTAACCAGAAAGATGAAGCTGTAGGTATTGTTGCACAAGGGAGTATGATTTACTTACGTACACCCCTCGCTCAAGATCGTCTCTATGTTAAATGGGGCGATGAAAGTAATGAACGTTGTTCGGTTGAGTACAACATCAGTAATGAGTTGCAAAATAAACAACAAAGCATAGTTATGACTGAGGCTGTATGCAAATGAAAAGAATATTATTAACGGGTTTTTTATTTACAGCAGGCCTTGGTGTATATGGTGAAGCTAATGCTGCTTGTACTCCTGAAACTGGATTTAAGACTCTAGACGTTCCTATGGCAGTTGGACGTGTGGTAGTTCGCCCAACTGATGAAGTTGGAAAGGTATTAAGGAAAGCTACCTTCCCTATTTCTTCCAATGGCTCAACTTACTGGTGTGATTCATATGGAGGATATTTAGAAGCTAATCTTACACAAAATTATCCTATTAGCTCCATCGGAAATAATGTCTATTCAACAAATATTCCTGGGATTGGTATTCGTTTATACCGTGAAGCAGAAAATGCTACAAATTTCTCTGGTTATTATCCTTATAGAGCGGCCACTCAAAGAAGTAGAAGGTATACGCTAGCAACAGGGTATTTTGTAGTGGAGATTGTTAAAACTGAAACACAGACTGGCTCAGGTACCTTAGTACCCGGTCGTTATAGTACTTATAATGCCTCTGGCTATTCAGCTGTTCCTTGGTTAACAAGTACTGTGTATGGTAATGCAATTACCATTGCTTCTTCTTCATGTGAAATTCAGGGTAATATCAATAAAGTTGTACAGCTGCCAACAGTTACAAAGGCAGGTTTTAAAGGTGTTGGCTCAACTCAAGGCGACCAAACCTTTGATATGAACATTCTATGTAATGGTGGTATTAACCCAACAGGTTATGAAGAGAAAAACCTCATTAGCTTAACTTACGACTTTACCCAAGACGGAACAAATAATCAGGTCCTAGCAAATACTGCTCCGACATCTGAAAAAGCAAATGGTGTAGGTGTACAGTTACTCTGGAATTATCAAAATAAAAATCAGGTTATCAAAAAAGGTGACAAATTAGCCTTAGGTACTTTGTCTTCTAACCAGACACTTCAATATAATGTACCAATGACTGCCCGCTACTATCAAACAGCAGCAAATGTGACGGCGGGTAAAGTACGTGCAATGGCTACTGTAACTATTGAATATGATTAATCATATTCAATAGTTAATAAAATTAATAATTTTCAAATAATTAAATATTAATAATAACTTTTACTTTCTAAAAATTTCATACTTAACTCGATAGGAATATTTATGAAAAAATAGGTATAGTGGCTGTTAGTGCAATTACATTATATTGGGCTATGTATGAGATGTCTTTTGATAATACCAATACAGTAACGCATAATGAGGCTAGCCAAAAAGTCACATCTAAAAACTTTTCATCATAAGTGCAATATCAATAGATGCCGAACAATTATTTGGACAAGAGTTGTCGAACGAACTGATTACTGACCGTAATACATTACAGTTTAACTACCCTCAGGGTACAACTGATATCTGTGGTAATGCAATTTAAGATATAAAACTATCAAGTGTAAAAAAGGGCTGAATCACAGCCCTTTTCTTTCGTTTAGAAATGAATGACAGTACGAATTGATTTACCTTCGTGCATTAAATCAAAAGCGGTATTAATATCTTGTAGAGGCATGGTATGTGTTACAAAAGGCTCAAGTTGAATATCACCTTTCATGGCATCTTCGACCATTTTAGGAAGTTGTGAACGGCCTTTTACTCCACCAAAAGCAGTGCCTAACCATTTACGGCCTGTCACTAGCTGGAATGGGCGTGTCGAAATTTCTTGACCAGCACCAGCAACACCAATAATAACGGATTGTCCCCAACCACGATGTGCACACTCTAGAGCCGAGCGCATAACATTGACGTTACCAATACATTCAAATGAATGATCTACGCCCCAACCTGTCATTTCTACAATCACTTGCTGAATAGGTTGGTCATAATCTTTTGGATTTAAGAAATCTGTAGCGCCAAACTGTTTAGCAAGTTCAAATTTATCTGGGTTTGTATCTACGACAATAATGCGTCCTGCTTTCGCTTGACGTGCACCTTGTACAACAGCTAAACCAATACCGCCTAAACCAAATACGGCAACCGAATCACCTTCTTGTACTTTTGCTGTGTTATGCACGGCGCCAATACCGGTCGTTACACCACATCCAAGTAAACATACTTGTTCGTGATTCGCTTCAGGATTGATTTTAGCTAAAGAGACTTCCGCAACTACTGTATATTCACTAAAGGTTGAACAACCCATGTAATGGTAAATCGGTTCGCCGTTATATGAAAAACGTGTAGTTCCATCCGGCATTACACCTTTACCTTGCGTCGCACGTACCGCAACACACAAGTTAGTTTTTCCGGATTTACAGAATAAGCATTCTTTACATTCAGCCGTATAAAGTGGAATCACGTGGTCGCCAGGTTGAACACTTGTTACGCCCTCGCCTACTTCAACTACAACACCTGCACCTTCATGACCTAAAATCGATGGGAAAACACCTTCTGGGTCATCACCAGATAATGTAAAAGCATCGGTATGACATACCCCTGTATGGGTAATTTTTATTAAAACCTCACCAGCCTTGGGTGGTGCAACATCAACTTCAACAATTTCTAAAGGTTTTCCTGGGGCAAAGGCGACAGCTGCACGAGATTTCATCTTTGGGTTTCCTTTATATCATTCGGTACTTATAGTCGAGCAAAATAGATTATGTAACCGTAATACAAGAGCTTAATTTTGCTTAAATTAAAATTGGCTTTCATGACAATCCATCACAGCATAGCCAGTCAGAAACGTCTAAGCAAGCCTGTACTAAAAAAAGAAGAAAACCTCCTAGATGAAGAGGTTTTCTATCAGATTACTTCTCTTATAAACAGCTTATGTTTACTTAGAGGTAAATATCTGGTGGATACGGTGTGTTATCACTAATTGGTGAGTAAAGCGTATTTTCAACAAAGAAACCATTTGGGGCTTGGGTCGTATCAATGGTAATTGAATCAAACATGACTTGCGGATAGGCCCAGATAAACTGCTTGATTAGGCCAAGAGATACGTTATTTTTCATATCGCCAAAAATCCTCTGCCAAATTGGAGTCCGATAAGGTTTGTTTTTGTCGAATCCATAGATATAAACAATAGATGCATCTGGTACAAATCCAGATAAATAAGCAACTTTATTTGCCGGATAACCTAAATCTTGAGTTGGTATCTGAGAAACAGCTTGATGAGCTAAATCTAATTTAGCTTCTAAAAGCCAGTCATAGGCTTCAGTCATGATGTAATCAAAATTTGGATAGAAGTAGTGCTGGCTTGGATAGTTGATATAGGTTGCTAGGGTTTGTATTGGAGAACGAATGGATGGGAAAAATATTAAAGGACACACTTGAGCATTTGCATATTTAGCTTTAATGGCTGCTCGAATATTTTGACAGGTCTGTCCTAACTTATTTCTTAACCAAGTTTTAAACTCATCATACGGCGTACCTGTTTTATTCATAGCCTCATAGATTGTGCCTAGGTCTGGCGCATATAGTCCTGTATCGGCATTAAAGGCTAATTTTGTTGGATAGTCATACACACAAGGTAGGTTCGTGTCCGTGTTATACCACCACCAAGGTTCACCAATTTGCATATTAACATTACAGCCGCCAGCAACCATTGTATCTGCGAACTCAATAAAAACTTTGTGCAAATAAGCCAAAGCATTTTGATCACTTAAGCTAAAAAAATAACTCGGTGGTTGGTAACCTGTTTTACCTAAATTGCTATTCCAGTCACGCTGTGCCCAAAACTCATTTGCTCCAAGTGAATACATCTCAAAACTTACCCCAAAAATGGGTTGCATGTTTGCATTATGTAGAGCTTGGGCATATTTCTCATGCCATTTTCGGGTACATGCGTTGACGACTGCCTCACCTGTTACTAACGTATCTGGTATTTGCCATTTATTAATATCGCTTTTCCATGTCATTTCAGGATAATGCGACATTCCACAATAGTGGTTTACCAATCCCTGATATCCCAAAGCGACCATATTGTTGACTAGGCGCTGCGGGTTCAAGTCATAATGGTCATCATAGCTGGTACAGATCCCATAATTGTGCTGGGGTACAACAACACAACTCAGATTTAACTTTGCATTTGTTCCAGTCACGACTGAATTGGTAATACGAATATAACCATCTTCCGGCTGGCTTAACGGCGTAGCTGACTGGCCGTTATAGTGGCTAGTAAAGCCTGAAAATGAGATACGTTGAATATTGGTTACCGGAAAGCTATCTGTAGCAGAAAAACCAGCTTTAACTGTATCCCAGTTAATATGAATGTGCGCCGTTCGCGACGAAGGATTATTTGCATAATTAAATAAGACGATATATGCAATTTTATCTACGCCATTGTCATGATAGTACACCGTTAAAGTTGGCGTTAAACTTGGATTATTAAGTACGGGCATAGAAGCCGATAATTCAATATCAAAATCCCAAACTACCCCTGCATAACTATATTTGGTTTCATATGCTAAAAGTTTATGATCTTTCGTATCATAAGAATCCCAGCTAATCCCTACCAAGTCATTTGTCATACGTGATCTAAAAGATGCTTCAAATCCATTTCCATAATTTGTAATGGCAAAAGACATGGTTTGTGGGCCGTCTATTCTCCAGTAAATAGGACTAAACCGATCAATAAGTGTATTTTGGGTAATTGGATGAGGTGATGTATTAGTATTATTTTGCACATTTTGTCGATTAGTTATCATGATGTCATTCTCTTAATGTATTAAGAAGTTTTATATTAAATAAGTATTCTTATTTTACTGTTCAGATAAGTAACAATGACGTTTAAATTATTTACAGTGAATATTTTTAAAAAGCTCAAAATAAACTTAAACAAAAAACTTAATATTATTCTAAAATATTTTTTCTACCGAGGAGACTATAAATGTCAAAATTAATACAGCCTATCAGTTTTAAGGCTTTGTTTATATTTACTCCTCTTCTGTTTGTATCAATAGGTTATAGTGAAACACTATATTCCCAAACAATCCCATCAGTAAAGTCTTCTTCAGAAAATATCGATTATCCAGAGATCGACACGGCACTAGGAGAAAAGTTACAACCGAATGAGGAAGTAATAGCTCATCAAATAACTCAAGTTATTGAGAAGTCGATTCATGAACAGTATACGGCGGGAAATGCTTTGCGTGATGCACACCCTAAAGCGCATGGATGTGTTCGTGCTGAATTTCATGTATTTAAAAATATACCAGCTCAACTTGCAAAAGGTATTTTTATTCCAGATAAAAACTATGAAGCATGGATTCGTTTTTCGAATGCTTCTAATGATGCTTCTAGAGCAGATATTGAAAAAGACGCACGTGGAATGGCAATAAAAATCTTAGGTGTATCAGGTCAGAAAATTTTAGAAAATGAAAAAGAGGCTACAACTCAAGACTTTATTATGATTAATCACCCCGTCTTTTTTGTAAATGACGGGCAAAGATACCTGTCTTTTATGAATGATGTAAATAGCCATAATATGATCAGAAAGCTTCATATTCCATTTGCTTTAGGTTTTAAAGGTACTATGAATGCTTTAGGCGCGCGTAATTCTAAAATTGCAAATCCATTATATGCACGGTACTGGTCTATGGTGCCCTATCAATTAGGTTTAGGTGTTGACCGTCAAGCGGTTAAATACTCCGTAAGAAATTGCTCTACAGTGTCTGCAACTCTACCTGATCACCCTAGCCATAATTTTTTACGAGATGCTTTAAAAGATACATTGCAAAAGCAAGACGTGTGTATGGAATTTCTTATACAGCCAAGAACTTCGACTAAAATGCTGGTTGAAGATGCAATGACCGAGTGGAAAGAAAATGAAGCACCTTTTTATCAAGTTGCGACCATTCATATTCCAAAGCAAAGCTTTGATACACCTGAACAGAATCAATTTTGTGAAAATCTCTCTTTTACACCGTGGCATGCTTTACCTGAGCATAAACCGCTTGGCGCAATAAATAGAATGCGTAAAATTATTTATGAAAATATAAGCAGAGTTAGACACGATATCAACTCAGCTCCCCGACAAGAACCCAAAAACTAATTTAAGTATAAAAGAACTGCCAATAATCAAAGCAGTTCTTTATAGTTCAGTATTTGATGAGGATGGCCATAGATTTTCTAATTTCTATACATCAATTTCTCAGCAATAGAGCTTAGGTTGGCTAAATTCTTTTTTATTGGATAATCTCCTTTACTTGTATCTATGGTGATCCGATCAATGAAGTCTGCTAACCATAAAATAAATTCTTCTTCATTTTTATAGCTAGGAATCAGACTGCTATCAAATTTGAGCAATACTTCATCTTGAGGGTTAAGCAGCGAACCACTGAAATCTAAAAAATTATATAAAAATTTTAATTCTGTTCCTGTAATGGCTTTTTTTATTTCTATAATTAAATTATTTAAGCTTTTTAGATAATTGCTTGAAGAATCTTGTTTAATATTTTTAGAAATTTTTTCTGCTAATAGTAAGTATTTTGGCATTTCTATCTCCTTGTCAATTTTTTTATAAAATATGAGTATAAAATTAAAGTTATAAATTTAAGTTTTCAGTTTTTATTGAAGTGTTATTTATTTTTTAAAATTAATAGAGTTTTATGTAAGTTGCAACTTTTTATTATTTTAAAGTGTGAACTACTTTGAATTATATTCTGAGTAAATTAATAGGTTTTATATGATTACTGAATTAAACTATGCTCTTCTTTAAAATAAATAAGCTCAACACTTTTAATTATTGAGCTTATCTTTAATTGGCTTAGTATGACTGAAGTATTTCACTTTAAACTTAAGTCATTTTATGGGAACTCTTCATTTTATGAATTTTCCCGCACTTTCTGCATTCTCTGACTTCATCATGTGAAATATCAAAATCATATTCCCAGATGTGCATGCAGAAAAATTGTCTAATATTATGGAGCATAGACACCTCCTTAAAAAACCAACAATTATGGAAGTTTTTTAGAAATTCAGAATACATCTAGACTCAATTGTCTAAAAGGGAAATTTTTCACCATATCTTTTTTGAAAGGTATGTGAAAAAGCTTAAGTTGAAGCAAAAAGAAAATATTTCAAAATATCTTATCTCCTTACTCAATGAAGATAAGTAAAAGGTAGCACTAATCTATGTATCTGTTTTTATAGGGAACAAGTGATTTCTGTTTAGAATGAAAACTTATGTGAAGAGAACGAGATAAAAAAGAGATTAAGCCACAAAAAACCGCCCCAAAAGGCGGTTGCTGAATTTTAACAGCTATGAATAGAAGTACGGCAGAAACCCTTCTATATTTCTTATCACATTATTTTTCTTCGTCTATAATTTTCATAAAAGCTTCAGATTTAAAATAGTTAATGATCAGTTCACCTTCATCATCTAGATGTGTAGATTTTGCTGGTGTCTTAGCGTTATCAAATTCGCAATTAAACTTAAAATCGGGCGGAATAAATTTTGAGATAGGTGGAAGATGGGTTTCCCCACCTGTCGTCATTCGTTCTATAAATCCAGCTAACCATAAAATATATTCATCTTTATTTTTATGACTAGGCATGAGGCTAATATCAATTTTGACGGCACATTCATCTAGTGGCTTTGTTAAACATTCGTCAAAGTCAATAAAATTATATTTAAGCTTAAACTTTGTACCTTTAATTTCCTTACGAATCACACCTATTAAGTTATTTAAATGCTCGGTCGGAGTATCAGAGAAAAGATCATCTTCTTTAATTTTTTTATACACCTTTTCAGCAATCATTAAATATTGTGGCATTTCCTATCTCCTTCCTTCCTCTTTCTGGCTGGTTGCTTACTCAGCTTTTTAAGGAAGTATGATAGAAATCATGTGTTGTAATGTAGTTGTTGGTAACTTAATTGTAAGTAATGTAAAGTTATGAAATCTGGGTATCTAATAAAACGCATCTTATAGCGATAAAGAGAACTACATCACTGTTTTAATTATAAAAAACGTAAACTATCGAAATAATTGTTTGCAATAAAATACAGTTCACATAATTAGGTTGATTAGTCATATATAACTATAGAAAATTTAAAAAATATTTTATAAGCCAGTGTTTTTATTATATTTTAAATTTTAATCTTTTTGGATTATAACAAAATCATACAGTTATTGTGAATTTTGACATATAAATTGAATATAAGAATGCTCTTATAGCTCTAACTTGGATGCAAATTAAATGCTTACATGATCAATCAGCTATATGAACAGTATAATACTATGGCCTTAAGTGCTTGGGGCTTTACTGATTTACCTTCTTATACAGATAAATATGATCCTAATGAGAAAGATATAGTGATAAAGACAAATAATTGGTTGAATGATGAGGCAGCAGAGGAAAAAACTCAGCAAGGTCTTACTGCCTTTGTAGCTCTTGATGACGCATTTATGAGTATTGCATCACGAATTTATTTAATTAGAAATGCCAAGGAAACGATTGATCTACAATACTACATTTGGACCAATGATTTTGTGGGGAACCTTATTTTACATGAGCTGCTCAAGGCAGCGGATCGTGGCATCAAAGTTCGCTTATTAATTGATGATCAAAACGGTATAAAGCTCGATGGTATATTAAGAAGCCTTTTACAGCATACCAACTTTGAAATTAGATTATTTAATCCTTATAAATTTCGATACTTACGTATCTTTGATTATCTGTTCCGATTTAAAAAAGTAAATCATCGGATGCACAATAAACTTATTATTGCAGATGCATCGATTGCAGTAACAGGCGGTAGAAATATTAGTAGTGAATATTTTGAAGCAAGTAGTAAGTTTCAATTTACGGATATGGATATCTTATTTTATGGGCATGCAGTACGCCATGCCCAAGCTGTATTTGCTGATTTTTGGGAAAGTACCTTAAGTGTAAATGCAACTGAGATTATCGGAACTTGTGCTGAGCACCATTTAAAAGCTTTAAGAGAGCACTATGAACAACTCCACCACGAAGACCATAGCCTCACTGAAGATAAGCTTTACGATGCGCAGAGTTACTTAAAAGAGCTTTTAGAGCATAACCCTATTCAATGGTCTAAGGCCCATTTTGTTGCTGATTCTCCTAAAAAAATACTGGGCACTGCAACTGAACATGAAATGCTTTATGGCCAAGTCTTGTCTATTATGGGTAAACCTAAGCAACACTTAGAATTAGCTTCAGCTTATTTTGTACCTACCCAACAAGGCACTTATTACTTAAAGCAACTACGAGTTGAAGGCATAAAAGTCCGCGCTTTAACAAATTCTTTTGCTGCAAACGATGTTGCGATCGTACATGCCTTTTATAGCCAATACCGTGTAGAAATGCTTAAGAATGGTATTGAACTGTATGAGTTTAAACCTGTTCTGGAACGACGACGTAGAACGTGGTACGAAATCGTAACAGGCAGCGTTATACCAGCAAAAGGAAAAAATAAGTCGAGCTTGCATGCCAAGTTTTTTGATGTAGATGGTAAAGTCTTTATCGGATCATTTAACTTTGACCCCCGCTCTACCTATTTAAACACCGAAGTAGGTTTGGTGATTGAGTCCAGTCAATTACAAACTCAGATTTCTGTCATGTTAGATCAACATTTACCTCAAGTAGCATATCAACTTAAGCTAAATAGCCAAGGCCAAATTACTTGGCTAGATTACCAAGCTAACGGACAAGTCATTGAATATGATAAAGACCCGGGAACCAGCCGTTTTCAGAGAACAATGATTAAAGCTGTCTCTTATTTGCCAATTGAGTGGATGATGTAATTTTCTTATTACAAGAAACCGATTTCCTTAAAAAATTTCTGATAGGCTTCTGCTTTTTTCTCGAGAGCTAATGGATATGCTCTAGAAGATGACGGTAATCGATATAAATTAATATCGCGGTCTGCAAAATAAGTTGATGTAGATGTCCCAATTAAAGGTTTTTCCGTGTTCTCAGGTAAAACTGAGATTAAGGTATCTGTGGCTTTATCGCCCGTAGTCATAATAGTGTGGCATTGAGGAATCTGTTTCAATAAAACCGCTAAGTCTGTCGGAGTGACAATTTCAAGAAACTTATCTGAAGCATTGCCCTTTAGGCGTTTAATTTGATACGCCGTATCAAAAATAGCAATGCCTGTCTCAATCAGAAAGCTGCGGATAGCTTCTTCGTTAAAGCTTTTTTGGTTCTCACTTAAAAAATAAGTTTTATCTTGAAAAAAGATTAAACCAAAAATTCTCCACATATCGTTTTGAAAGTTCGGATAGTAAAAGTCCATCTTCCATTTATTACGTGGCGGTGGAAAACTTCCCAACATTAATAAACGGGCATTTTCTGGCAAAAACGGTTGCAGTGGATGGGTTTCTATCTCAATTATCATAAAAAATCAGTATTTACTTCAAAATTTATAAATAACTTAACGTATTTTAAGGTTAATCACGAGTCAAGAAGTGCAAATTATCTTAATTAAATGTATTGAGGTGAAACGTTTTGTTGTTTCGCCTCAATCATTTCTAATTTTATATTCATGCTAAAAACCAAAAATATTTAAGAATTTAAAACTTTAAAGACTTTCCCTGTTCTGGGATGAGCAAAGGTATTATCTTGATCTAAATTGATAACTTTATCTGAAATCACAATCTTGGAAAGTGGTAACCAGTTTTGTTCGATTTCAGCCGAAGCTAAATTTTTCTCTAATGTATTTTCAAAAATTTGCTCTACCACAATTTCCATCCCACACATACTTTTCGCATTAACTTCTTTTAAAATATGGCGCTTTGACATTCTAATCTCCATTTTTTTATTCTTAACATAAAAAATAGTAAAGGGTGTTTTGCTACAATGTGTAAAATTTAACATTTGAAGTGTTTTTTTTGTTTTAAACATATTTATTTAATAATTAAATGAATAGTGGAATATCTTTAAAAATAAGTTTTATTATTAAATTAACTTATTAAAGCTATCTTTATTTTAAGTAAAATTAATTTTATAAAAAATAATATTTAAAGGGCCCACGTATGAACCCTTGCATTTAACTTTAAACCTGGACAGCATTATCGAGTGAATTGTCATCTTTACTCTTATTATTATCCTTACTAATCAATGAGTCGGTATCACTATCAGTAGAGAAGCTCTTACTGTTCTTTTGCTTTTTCTTGTACATACACATGCCAATAGCAATACCTGTTCCTAATACTAAAATTGACTTTAACATTTTGCACCTCTTCAATTGACGGAGAAACTTCTGAGAAATCAACTTAAATTAATAGCATATTCTTTGTTATTTAAGGGCTTTCATTTGAGCCGCTTTTGTAAGGTATTTAATTTTTATGTTAATTAAAAAGTATAATATTTTGAGAAAATAAATTTTGATACCGAGCAAAAAGCCTATTCTCAAAACAGAATAGGCTTTCTACTGTATTTCAGGATTAAGCAGTATTATTAATTGCTTTAAGCAATCTTATTTATGTTTAAATACAATTCCAATGTATTTAATGCTGAACTTTTAGTCAAGATAGGAAAGCGATGATTTGCAATTAATTGGCTATTCTTGTGATGAGGTTCTCATTTTGTAATTAAGCAAAAGAAAACGCCCATTTCTACTTCTCAAAAAGAAATGAGCGTAAGTGAAAACCACTAAAGACCTGAAATACCAAATGTTCTTACATTTAGTAATGTTGATTCTAATTAACTTAGCAATTGGTTGACAATTAAACTAGTTGTACTTTTTTTAGTCATTTCGGCCAATAAAAAATGTAAAATAATTCGCTATTTTTAATATATTTAGCAATAAATTATTTACTTAGGATGCGATTGAGCACGGTTAGCCAGTTAGAAAAACAAATTTTTTCTATAATCTCATTCGAATAATGTCGCTTTTGCATTGCTTCAATCAGTAGGTGTAGTCCCCTTACATCTTCAATTTCATGACTAATCAGTGCTCCATCAAAGTCAGAACCAAAACCGACATGATTTTCTCCCATTTGATCTATTAAATATTCAAGATGTTCTAAAATTACCTCAATGGATGTGTTTGCATCACGCTGCCCGTCTTTACGCAAAAATGCGACATCAAAATTTAACCCGACTATGCCTTTAGAGTCCTTAATTGCTTTAAGTTGGTTATCTGTTAAGTTTCTGGCTTGTGGACATAAAGCATGAACATTTGAGTGAGTTGCGACAATTGGCTGCTGAAGAATGTTAGCTGTATCCCAAAAAGCTCGTTCATTCATATGGGAAACATCAATCACCATTTTTTTATCAGCACAGCGCTTTATAAATGCTTTACCTTCGTTTGTAAGCCCTGCTCCGGTATCAGGTGAATGCGGAAACTTGGCATTTAAACCATGTCCAAAACGACTTGGTCTATTCCAAAGTGGACCGATGCTACGAAGCCCAGCATCATAAAATACATCGAGTAAATCTGGATTATGTTGTAATGCTTCAGCACCTTCCATATGCAATACAATGGCTAACTTTTGCTGTGTTAGGCAGTGCTGGATATCCTGAACAGTTGTGCAAATTTGAATGTCGTTAGAGTACTCGGCAAGTTGTTTTGCTAAATCGAGCTGTGCCAAAAAAATGTGTTCAATTTGCTGTTGCGTGAAGTCAGATGCGTCTTGGTCAAATAGTTTGTTGGGATGATGCTGCTTAACATAATGAAAAGGCGGCAAGAAAATAGCAAACATACCGCCAACAAAACCGGCTTGTTGGCAACGTTTTAAATCGAGATGTCCGGCTAAACCTTCTTGAATAAAAGCTTGAGCAGGATTGTTATAATCACTTAACCACAATCGGGTTAGTACATCATTATGGCCATCAAAAACAGGAAATGTGCCATGGTTCATATCGGTTTTCTCATAGCTAATCATCTACAATATTTTGAACCGGAATGTTTTGTTGAACCGTGAATTGCTTTGAATTTCGGCTATTACGGAATACCAATTTTCCCAGAGAGGAATCAATTTCGCTCTCGGCACGTGCCTGTTCAATGAGTTGATGATACAGCGATTTACCACAAACAGGGTCTGCGTTACTTGCGTCGCCTGTTAACATATAAGCTTGACAACGACAGCCACCAAAGTCGCGGTCTTTATCTGGGCAACTACGACATCCTTCTGGCATCCATGCATCACCACGGAAGTGGTTAAAACCAGTAGACTCATACCAGATTTTTGATAGGCTTTGTTCACGAACATTTGGGAAAGATATCGGTAATTGTCTTGCTGCGTGACAAGGCAGAGCCATACCATCTGGAGCAACTGTAAAGAAAATTTTACCCCAGCCATTCATACAGGCTTTTGGTCTTTCTTCGTAATAATCAGGCACTACAAAAATAAGTTTGCAAGGATGATTCTGCGCTTTTAACTTTTCCCGATATTCATTGGTAATACGTTCGGCACGTATGAGTTGTTCTTGTGTCGGTAATAAACCCTGACGATTTAAAAACGCCCAACCATAAAACTGACAAATTGCTAGTTCGACTGTATCTGCATCAAGTTCTAGGCAAAGCTCAATAATTTTATCGATCTGGTCAATGTTATGCCGATGAATTACAAAATTGAGGACCATCGGATAATCATATTTCTTAACAAGTCGGCACATTTCATACTTTTGTTCAAAAGCATGTTTCGACCCTGCTAAAGCATCATTAACGACCGGATCACTCGCTTGAAAGCTAATTTGAATATGGTCTAGGCCAGCTTGCTTTAAATGCGAAATACGCTGTTCGGTAAGTCCCATGCCTGAGGTAATCAGGTTGGTGTAGAAGCCTAGTTGGTGTGCATGCGCCACAAGTTGTTCCAGATCTTGACGCACCAAAGGTTCACCACCGGAAAAACCGAGTTGTACAGCTCCCATTTGACGCGCTTGATCAAAAACCTCAAACCACTCTTGCGTGGTCAGTTCATTTTTATGCTGTGCGTAGTCTAAAGGGTTTGAGCAATATGGACATTGTAGCGGGCAACGATAAGTTAACTCCGCTAATAACCATAAAGGTAGGCCAACACCTTCTGTCATACTAAATCAATCCAGTGTTGTTGCTGGGCAACTAACATGTAATCAATAACATCGTTGTCAATTTCGGCTACATCACCAAATTGTTGCTTGAGCTGGGCAATAATTGCAGAAACATTATTTTTCCCATCAATATACTGTCCAATGGCCCCTGCACTTTCATTTAATTTGATCATGCCTTCAGGATATAAAATGACAAAGCCATTTTGAGCAGGCTCAAATTGAAAGCGATAACCTTGGCGCCAAGTAGGCACAAGATTTACATCAAATTGTTCTTTATTCATTTAAATAGTCCTTTGTGCCATACCCGTTCTTGAGTCACGCTATGATACGGTGCTTCATTGTGTACATATGCCAGTGTTAAAGCATCCAAAATGCTCCATAAAATATCCAGTTTAAACTGTAATATTTCCAGCATTCTTTGTTGTTGTTCATGAGTAGTAAATGAATCAAGTGTGATTGTTAAACCATGTTCAACATCACGGCGTGCTTGACTTAAACGAGAGCGGAAATATTCATAGCCCTTGTCATCAATCCAAGGGTAATGTTGTGGCCATGATTCAAGTCGAGACTGATGAATTTGAGGTGCAAATAGCTCAGTTAAAGAGCTGCTTGCTGCCTCTCGCCATGACGCACGGCGTGCAAAATTTACATAGGCATCTACGGCGAATCGTACACCCGGCAAAACCAATTCTTCGGAAATCACTTGCTCACGACTCAAGCCTACAGCTTCGGCTAACCGTAACCATGCTTCTCGTCCACCGCCATCAGGATATTCACCATCTTGGTCAATCATGCGCTGAATCCATTCCTGTCGCACACGTTGATCAGGACAATTTGCCATGATCGCGGCATCTTTGAGCGGAATATTGATTTGATAGTAGTAGCGGTTTGCAACCCAAGCCTGAATTTGTTGTTGAGTGGCTTTTCCTTCATACATCATCACATGAAATGGATGATAGATATGATAATACTGACCTTTATCAATAATAGCCTGTTTAAATTGTTCGGTCGTTAAAGCTTCAGGTGTTTGTGTCATAGCGCACCTTAGAGTTCAATTTGCATGCCATCAAAGGCAACCTCTACACCATTTGCCTTTAGTTCGGCAAATTGAGCAGAGTCTTCATTTAAAATCGGATTGGTATTATTAATATGAATTAGCACTTTCTTTGGTGTACTGAGTTGGTTTAAGTAAGATAACGAACCGCCTTCACCACTAATGTATAAATGCCCCATTTCACGGCCAGTTTTTTTCCCTACACCGGTTTGCTGCATTTCATCATCTGTCCATAGTGTGCCATCAATCATGACGCAGTCAGAATGTTGCATAATCTGCATGATTGGATCATCAATCTTTCCCAAACCCGGCGCATAGAACAACTGTTTTTGCGTTTTATGATCTTTAATAATCAAGGCAATATTATCTCCCTCATGCGGGTCATGGCGATGTGGGGAATATGGCGGCGCCGCGCTTTGAATAATTAATGGTAAAAATTCTAAATTTTCGAAACCATCAATTTTAAAAGCTTGTTTAGGATCAATTTGGTGATATTGAAGACCACCATTCCAGTGTTTCAGCATATTGAATACCGGAAAACCCGTGGTGAGATCTTGATAGACCATTTCAGTACACCACACATTCATTGGACAGCCTTCACGTAAAGTTAAAAGTCCAGTGGTATGGTCAAGTTGGCTATCCATTAAAATAACATTGGTAATACCAGTATCACGTAATTTTCGCGCTGGTTGAGCCGCTTTAAAATCAAATAATTGTTGACGGATATCTGGTGATGCGTTTAATAAAATCCAGTCTACGCCGTTTTCTGAAATTGCAATTGAAGATTGAGTCCGCACTTTGGCATTAATCGTACCTGTACGAACACCATGACAATTAGGACAATTACAGTTCCACTGAGGGAAACCGCCTCCAGCTGCTGAACCTAAAATATAAATATGCATAAAATTAATATCTTATTAGAAAGACATAAGCCCTAGAACAAGACTAGGGCTTATGACAGATTTGAATAGAAATGATTAACGTGCTTCAAAGTACATTGTTACTTCAAAACCAATACGTAAATCAGTGAAAGCTGGTTTTGTCCATTGCATAAATTTTACTCCAGTCAGTATTAATCTCGTGAAATGAATCACTTGATTAAATCACATAAGGCAATTAAAAATTTATTCTAATTAAAAATGCCACGTTTGTAGATAAGCTCGGAACAAGATATTGTTCGATAATTGTGTTTTTTGTCCAAATTTTAATAAATCCTGATCTTTCAAAAGCATTTGAAAATTCATAACAGGTCAATATTCTGTTATGACTTATGTTTTTACCCAGCTAAGTTCATCAAGTGTTGCTGTGCAATATAAAGTTCTTCTTCCGGCTTAGGATGACATTGCACCCAAGTTCCATCAGCTCGTAATTCCCATGCTTGACGATTGTCTTTCAAATAGTTGTTTAGGCCATCTTCAATGACTTGTTTCTTTAATTTTTTATTTTCAATTGGGAAGCAGGTTTCAATACGAGAGAACAAATTACGTTCCATCCAGTCTGCACTTGCACAATAAACTTTTGTATCGCCATCATTATAAAAATAGTAAACCCGCGTATGCTCCAAATAACGACCAACGATTGAACGTACTCGAATATTCTCTGAAAGTCCTGCAACTTGTGGTCTCAGGCAGCAAATTGAACGAATAATTAAATCAATTTTTACACCAGCTTGTGATGCTTTATAAAGCGCGCTGATGAGCTGTGGTTCAGTAAGCGCATTCACTTTAATGATGATGTGTGCTTTTTTACCAGCAAGGCTATTTTTAATTTCTTGTTCAATAAGTTCTAACAGCTGAGAATGTAAGGTAAATGGCGCATGAAAAAGCTTTTTAAGCTTTGCCATTTTGCCCATACCGGTCAGTTCTTGGAAAATTTTATGGACGTCTTCACAAATTTCCGCATCATTGGTCAGCAAACCAAAATCGGTATAGATTTTGGCATTCACTGCATGATAGTTACCTGTACCTAAATGCACATATCTTTTGATTTTGTCTTGTTCACGGCGAACCACTAAAATCATTTTAGCGTGAGTTTTATAGCCAACAATGCCATACACCACGACGGCGCCAGCTTCTTGCAAAACGTTAGCGACTTCAATATTTGATTCTTCATCAAAACGTGCCCGCAACTCAATAACCGCGGTCACTTCTTTACCATTACGCGCAGCTTCTGCGAGTAGCTGTACGATTTCCGAGTTGGCACCACTACGGTATAAGGTTTGTTTAATTGCCAAGACATTTGGATCTTGTGCAGCTTCCCGAAGGAACTTGATAACAGGTGCAAAAGAATCAAATGGATGATGAAGTAGAACATCTCCTGCTTTTAACACATCAAAAATCGGTTTTTTCGTGTACAAAAGCTGAGGCAAAACTTGTTGATATGGTTTATAGCGCAACTCTGGTAAATCAAAGTTTGAAATAAAACGGGCCAAATTAACGGGGCCATCGACGTAGTAAAGATGTTCTGCATCTAAATCGAATTGCTCTAATAAATAGTTAGCAATTTCTTCAGGACATTTTTTTGCTACTTCCAAACGAACTGCTTGGCCAAAACGGCGTGAAGATAACTCACCTTTTAAAGCAGCAGCCAAGTCTTCTACATCTTCAGAAACGGTTAAATCGGCATTTCGAGTTACACGAAATTGATGACAGCCCGTCGCTTTCATACCCGGAAATAAATCTGAAATGTGCTGATGGATAATGGCCGAGAGCAGAATGTAATGCTCTGCGCCGCCAGAAATATGTTCTGGAATTTTAACAAGCCTTGGTAACGAACGCGGTGCCGGCACAATAGCTAAATCAATTTGACGTCCAAAAGCGTCTTTACCTTCTAAAGTTACAATGAAGTTTAGACTTTTATTGACCAGCCTTGGAAATGGATGTGCTGGGTCTAGACTGATTGGCGTAACTACAGGTTGTACTTCTTTAAAAAAATACTCTTTAATCCATTCTTTATGCTTTTCTAATATATCGCCGTGCTGAATAAAATGAACGCCATAGCCTTGGAGTTGCGGTAACAAAGTATAGTTTAAGATTTTATATTGCTCTTCAACCGCCTCATGAGCATTTTTTGAAATTTGCTTTAATACTTCTACTAACGGTAAACCTTCTGGTCCGGTTGCCTGACTCATCAAGCTAATTTTCTGGATCAAACTTGCCACACGAATTTCAAAAAACTCATCCAGATTACGCGAAAAAATAATTAAAAAATTCAAACGTTCCAGTAATGGGTGTTCAATATCTTTGGCTTGAGCAAGCACCCGTTTATGAAACTCTAATAAAGAGAGTTCTCTATTAATATACGTTTCTAAATTGTGCTGGTTTGAGCTAGCTAAAGTGGGCAATGATGTCATTCTTGACTCTTATACTGGGTAAAAAAGTTAAAATGAATAAAAAAGATTAATTTATGAATGTATAACCGATTTTATCCACCGGACATTTTGTAACTGCTTTATTGCAAATTCATGAATTTTTTATGAAAACCTTAAAATTAATATTTATTTTTGCCTTATTTACTTCCTTCTAGTCATCCATATCTACCATCATCTTAACATTAATTTTTTAAAGATCATTCTATTTCGATTCAGTTTCAATTTTCATCAAATATTCATACTCTATGCGTATTTTTTATGCATCTTAATTCATCAATTGATAAAAAAATGACGACTTTAAACATACTATTTAAGACAACATCTTTATGTCTGGCAATGGCCTTATTGGTAGGCTGTAATGATAACGATGACAATGATTCAAGCACACCAGCACCGCGAAGTAACCAAACCGTAAATATTTTAGCTTTCAATGACTTTCATGGAAATTTAGAACCACCTAAACGTTACGTTGAAGCAGCGAATCCAAATGATGCATCTCAAACTGTACGTATTCCTGTCGGTGGTGTGAGTTACTTTGCAGATGCAATTAAGAAACTTAAAGCTCAAAATCCCAATAATGCTGTTGTGTCAGCAGGTGACTTAATTAGTGCTTCCCCGCTCACTTCTTCGTTATTTCTAGATGAGCCTACTATTGAAGTCATGAATGATATTCAAATTGACTTTAATGCGGTTGGAAATCATGAGTTTGACCGTGGTACAGATGAATTGCGTCGTTTACAAAATGGCGGTTGTCAACAATATACCAGCACTGCCCCATGCCAAATTAATAAAAACTTTAGCGGCGCAAAATTCAATTTCCTTGCAGCTAACGTGGCAATGAAAAATGATACAAGTAAAACGATTTTTCCTGCCTATAAAGTCAAAACTTATGGCGGGATTCCTGTAGCTTTTATTGGTTTAACACTTAAAGCGACTCCAAGTATTGTTTCAGCGGCGGGTATTAAGGATGTTGAATTCCGTGATGAAGCGGATACGGTAAATGCGTTAATTCCTGAACTCCAAAAACAAGGTATTGAAGCCATTGTCGTCGTTGTCCATGAAGGTGCAGCGCCAAGTACGAAACTCAATCAAAAAACATGTGATGGCTTAAGTGGGCCAATTTTAGGTATTTTAGATCGGTTAAATCCGGCAGTTGATATTGTTGTTTCGGGGCATACACATCAGTCTTATATTTGTGATTATGCAACCAAGAATCCGACTAAACCGTTTTTACTAACCTCAGCTGGCCAATACGGCACGCTTATTACCGATATTAAGGTGGAGTTGGATGGTAAAACTGGCGATATCATTAAAAAAGATGCTAAACAAATTCCGGTTCAAAGTGAGGCCTATACTTCGGGTACAACCACTGTAAGTCTGACAGACCTCTATCAAAAATTTAGTAAGACACCAAGTATCGAAGCGATTTTAGATAAATACCGTCAAGCAGTAACCACAATTTCTGGACGTGTTGTTGGAACTTCTACTGCCGTTGTGAGCCGTACACAAGTCGAAAGTGGTGAAAGCCCACTAGGTGATATGATTGCCGATGCACAGCAAGCCGCTGCTCTTCAAGCAAGTAATCAAGGCTCGGATTTTACGTTAATGAACCCGGGTGGTGTACGTGCTGATCTACTAATTAACAGCAATAACCAGATTACGTTTGGTGATATTTTTGCAGTTCAACCTTTCGGTAACTCGATTGTGACTTTGAGCTTAACCGGTAAACAGATTAGAGATGTGCTTGAACAGCAATGGTCTGGTGCAAATGCAAATTCACCTAGAATTTTACAGCCGTCTAAAGAGTTGAGTTATCAATATGCGGCAAATACATCTGTTTCACCACGAGCAAGTAACATCATGGTTGCTGGTTCACCATTAGTTGACACTAAAGTATACCGTGTGACGGTAAATAGTTTCTTGGCAGATGGTGGTGACAACTTTACGGTATTAAAAGAAGGCCAAAACCGTGTCGGTGGTGGTCAAGATATTGATGCGCTTGAAAACTATGTTGCACAAAACTCTAAAGATTCACCGTTAATTATTCCGGCTACGACTCGTATTAAAGTCATTAAATAACTCATTTAAGAATGCATAAAGGACAGTATGATGCTGTCCTTTATTTTTATAACAGTTTAAAAGATTTTTATTCGGTATAAAGATTGAGTTCAACACTACTAATGTCGACTCCGGTGTTTGCAAAAATAATATCCGTAACCTCATGAAGTAATTCTTTAACTTTCTCATTTTCAAAGTTCAAGGCTTCAGAGGTTTTGAGCGAAATGAGGTTACAGCTCATCTTGTCTTTTCTAAGCTTATAAATACTTTTACTTTTTCCTAAAAACACCCTTTTGATGATTTTACGGTTTTCAAACTCAGATAAAATTCGATAAATGGTACCTAACGTAATTTTATGTTCATTTTTAATTTGCGCATAGATACTTACCGCGCTTAAGCCTTGTGGGTTCTGATTTAAAATCTCAAAAACTTGTACCCTCGATTTTTTTATCGGTAATCCATTTAATAATGATTTTGATATTGTCGTCATCTTACTTAACCTTAATGTCTAGAAATATAGGAATTTTTTAAAATTATTTTGACTATATTTACCTGAAAATTATGGAAATGATTTGATCTATAAATTAGAACTTACTACCCTATAAATAAGCTCCGAGCTAATTATTACGTTTTAAAATAACTCTCATATTATCCCTCTCTTTGCTTTCTACATGTACGCACTTTGCGAATAGATGCATTCTTGAACTGAACCATATGGCGACCCTCTTCATTAATGTCACTCTTCAACATTATTTTATATAATGGTTAACATATGATAATTATTATCATTTGTATTTAACGGTGTATCATATACACATAAGTTTTAATATTCAATATTAAGTAATTATCAAATACATAATGATAACCATTATATTGTATTGATTAAATAATGATGAATTGCATCCATCCTCTATTATAAGTATTCATTTCGACCCATATAAAAAGCAGATCAATGACCTGCTCTTTATATCTTAAATACAGAAAGTTAAATGATTTTTATTCTAGAGGTAGTGCATCTTATTCTTGTATCCATGCTTGGATTACTTGTTGTGTTGTCATAACTTGAGCACATCGTGTACTGGCATATTTTAATGCCATATCGTGCTCTTCTCTGCTAAAGTCAGCCAGCGCATCACCACATAAAAATGGCTGTATGTTTAGCATAAATGCTTCCGCAGCACTCATTAGACAACCAATATGTGCATATACACCACAGATAATGAGTTGATCGCGACCAGAGTCTCGCATGAGTTGTTCGAGCGGAGAAAATTTAAAAACACTATATCTCCACTTAGTAAGCACCGTATCATTTTTTTGAGGTGAAATTTTCGGAAAAATCTGTGTGATGCTTGGCTCATCCTTTAAACCAGACCCCCAAAAGTCGGTTAATAACTGCCGATATTCAGGTGACTGGTTGCCAGGTTGTGCTGTATAAACAACGGGAATATTAGACTGGCGAGCAGCATCAATTAATGCCTTAGTGTTTTGAATTAGTTCTGGAATAGGTTCTTGGGTTAGATCATAGAAATCTAAAAAATATTGCTGCATATCATGAACCAATAAAACAGCACGATTGGTATGCAATGGCCAATTTGTTTTGTTTGGAGTAAATTCGTGCGCTTGGGGCATGCTGTAACTTGCAATCTTTGGAATACTCATTGGTATTTTCCTTTTCTATCTTTAAAAATATTTGTTCTTTAATTTCAGTGTATTGTTGTGCTGAAGTAAGCTTTAAACCCCAAGTGTAGCTCCTCCATCTACCACTATTTCTTGCATTGTAATTTGGGCCGCTCGGTCCGAAAGTAAAAAGCTCACGGTATTGGCAATATCATCTGGTTGCGCGAGTTTCCGTAAGGGAATACCTGTTCGGTACTGGCTTAAATCACCATCAATTACTGCAGGTGGAGGTGCATTATCTGTCCAGAGTTGTTGCTGCATTTGAGTGAGAGTAGATCCAGGTGAAACGATATTCAGCCTGACTTGATAAGGGGCGATTTCAAGTGCCAGATTGCGACAAAAATGACTTAGTGCAGCCTTAGTGGTGGCGTACATACCAAGTTGCATACGTGGCATACGCGCACTATTTGAACTAATAGTGACAATGCTACCCCGCCTTTTTGCACAAAAATGTTTAGCAACTTGTTGGCTGATCGCGATAGGCGCCATGACATTGACCGCAAAAAGTGTTTCCCAATCTTCCGTTTTTGCTTCAAGCATGGAGCGCATAATTAATACTCCTGCTGCATTTACTAACCCCGTAATTTCGTATTTTTCTAACAGCTCTGAAATTAAAGTTTGTGTTTCTTGTTGATGGGTAATGTCTTGTGAGATGCCTTGCCATTGTGAAGATTGATCTGACGTCATTGTTTTACTGATATCCCATTGTTCAGGATTTTTTTGACAGTCAATACCAATAACATGATACCCCTGATCTAGTAGTTGCTTGGCGATAGCCGCTCCTATCCCTCTTGCAGCACCTGTGACCACGATGGTAGAGCGCATGTGAATACTCCAATTTATATTATAAAGAAATCTATAAATATAATTGCAAATAATTATCATTATTATCAATAGCAAATGGATATAAAAGTTCAAATTATGATCTGATACAAATGAGTTACAGCTTAAAATTACAACCTAAAACATTGTTTTATAAGTAGTTTATAAAATTTAAAGGTCAAGAATATTTTGTTATTAATAATCATTTTCAATAAGACAGGTTTTGATTTATTCGACTAAAATCAGATTTATGGTTTGTCAAACCTAGTAACTTTTTAGGGTTCAATTTCCCGCAGGCTCAGAATGAGTTCTCTATAACTCCGACTCTCGTAAGTTTGGAAATGCGTATAAAAAATGAAAAATTATAAAACCCACATTGTTTCGGTCAGTTGTTTAATTTCCTGAATATCATGACTCACATAAATCATCGGAATTTTTATTTCTTCTTTTACTTTCTGAAAAAAAGGAATAATTTCAGCTTTATGGTTCGCATCTAATGCTGATAATGGCTCATCAAGCAGTAACAGCTTAGGCGAATATAATAATGCTCGACCTAGTGCCACCCGCTGCTTTTCCCCACCTGAGAGTTTGATAGGCATACGCTGTAATAAATGCCCTAACTTTAATAACTCAATAATGTAATCTGCTTCGAAGTGACGTTCTTGTTGGGAAAGATTGTTAAAACCAAATAATAAATTTTGCTTGACTGTTTTATGCGGAAAAAGCTGAGCATCTTGAAAAACCAATCCAACATGCCGCTTTTGCGTGCTGACATTAATTTTTTGATTTGAATCAAACCACGTTTGATCCTGTATTTTAATGAGCCCACTACGCGGAGTGTTCAGCCCTGCAATGGCATGTAAAATTGATGTTTTACCTGATCCTGAGGCACCAAATAGCCCAATAACAGAAGCATCTGACTGGAAATTAGGCTCAATATGAAATTGGCCCATGTGTAGCTGAAAACGGCAATCAATCAACATAATTTTACCGTCCTAACCGCTTCTTTTGATAACGATGAAACCACTGTGCAAACCATAATGCCAGAAAAGCTACACTTAACGATAAAACATTAAGCCTTTGAATAGCAGCTTCTGTATCGGGTTGTTGCATTAAGCTATACATGGCTAGAGGCAAAGTCCGTGTTTCATTTGAAATATTACCCACAAAGGTAATGGTGGCCCCAAACTCCCCTAAACTGCGGCAAAAACATAAAATAGCACCAATTAAAATGCCACTGCTGGCAAGAGGCAAAGTGACATGAAAAAATGCCCCTAAAGATGAAGCTCCTAATGTCTTTGCTGCCATTTCTAAACGCTGATCGACCAGTTCAATCGCTAGACGAATAGATTGCACCAATAACGGGAAACCCATCACTGCCGAAGCAAGAACGGCGCCTTTCCAGTTAAATGCAAAATCAATTCCGAGTGGCGCCAAATATTGCCCAATAATGCCGCGGCTCCCAAAAACTTGCAAAAGTAAATAACCAGGAACCACTGGCGGTAGCACTAAAGGTAAAAACACCAATGTTTCAATGAATGACTTACCCCAAAACTCTTTACGTGCCAAAAACCATCCCACACAAATTGCAGGAATAATACTAACCACAAGACAACTCGCTGCTACCTTACAAGAAAGTTGCAGAACGCTGAGCTCTTCTGGGGTTAAAGAAAACATCATGGTTTGACTGGAGCCAACATACTAAAGCCATATTTTTTAAAGACTGCTTTGGCTTGATTGCTTTGTAAAAATTGATAGAACTTTGCTGAGTTTGAGTTCTTTTTAATCATCCCTACAGGATAAATAATTGGTGAATGTGTATTTTCCGGAAATATGCCAACTACCTTCACGTCTTTGCTAATTGCAGCATCGGTTGCATAGACAATACCGACCTGACATTCACCACGCGCAACAAAGTTTAAAGCAGCTCGAACATCTTCTGTTTCAACTAACTTTGGCTCAATACGATTCCACCAACCTAAATTAGTAAAAGCTTGTTTAGCATATTTGCCTATAGGCACACTTTTGGTATCTCCTGTACAAATCTTTCCTGTAAACACTCTATTGGGATCGGTCGTTTTATCCAGTTTTATGTTTAATGATTGCCCTTTAGGGGTAATTAGAACCAGACGGTTGCCTAATAAATTTATACGGTCATTTGCTGCAACTAATTTTTTATTTTGCAGATAATCCATCCACTGTGTATCTGCTGAAATAAAAATATCTGCCGGCGCACCTGCTTCAATTTGTTTAGCTAAGGTTGATGAACCCGCATATGAAGTTTTAACTTCTATATTATTCTGTTTTTTATAAATTTTTTCTAAATCGTTAATTGCATTCGTTAAGCTTGCTGCTGCATAAACAGTAACTGATTCAGCCTTGGTTGGAACATTAAAGACCAATCCGATGCTGAGGACTGAACAGGCGAAAGACAAATTTTTTATCTTCGTATCACTTACCATTATGTTTACCTTTTTTGTGTTTTTTTGCAGCGATATATACCCAAGAATATAGCGCTACACGAAGATTATGAAAAGCATAATTCATTAAATATAGATGACTGGAATGCAGCAGTGCTTTTTCGGCGTGTACTTGATATTAAGCAAAAGCTATACCAAATTAAAAGATTTCATCGTTATGCAATCTTTTATCTTAACCTTTTAAATAACTACTCATGATTTGGTAATCATGCTCTAAAGCTTGTCGGGCATTGTTTTCCATTTGACGGTAATGCTGTAAGACTTTCTGGCCTAAAGCTGTAACAGCTGCCCCACCACCATGTGTTCCCCCCGTTTGTGTTTCCACTAAAGCTGTTTCAAAGCATTGATTCATGGTGTCGACTAACTGCCATGCACGGCGATAGCTCATATTCATAGATTTTGCAGCTTGTGAGATTGAACCAGTTCTCGCAATTGCTTCAAGTAAATCCGCCTTACCCGGACCAAATGCAATATTTTGCTCTAAAAGAATTCTAATTTGTAATTTTAAGTTTTGTTCTTTCATAGACTTAGTTCACAAAGTTTCATTTTTATGCTGCTTAACATTATAGGAAACTTTAATAGCTTAAAACACATACAAATTTAAATCTCTACTCTTTCTTCAAAAGAGTTCAATTAAAAAATCAAAACTGCACAAAGTGGATAAAGATCTGGAAAAAACGGATAGAGAGCAATGCTTAATCGCGGTTCAATCAGTTAAAAGCTGATTGATTGGAGGATTGAGTAAATGACCTCATCTAATTTAAAACAATGGAATGATTTTATAGATGGATGTATCGACTTCCGTCCTAACGATGGCGTGTTCCGTATTGCACGCGACATGTTTACCGAGCCAGAACTATTTGACTTGGAAATGGAATTTATTTTTGAAAAGGTTTGGATTTACGCATGTCACGAAAGTGAAATTCCAAACAATCATGATTTCCTAACCGTTCAAATTGGCCGCCAACCGATTATTGTAAGCCGTGATGGTAAAGGCGAATTACACGCGATGGTCAATGCTTGTGAACACCGCGGTGCGACCTTAACACGCGTTGCTAAAGGCAATCAATCTACATTTACCTGCCCGTTTCATGCTTGGTGTTATAAATCAGATGGCCGTTTGGTTAAAGTCAAAGCGCCTAGCGAATATTGTGAAGATTTTGATAAATCAAGCCGTGGTTTAAAACAAGGCCGTATTGCCAGCTATCGTGGATTTGTATTTGTAAGCCTTGATACTCAAGCAACAGATTCACTAGAAGACTTTTTGGGCGATGCAAAACTGTTCCTTGATTTAATGGTTAACCAGTCGCCAACAGGTGAGCTCGAAGTATTACAAGGTAAGTCATCTTATACCTTTGCAGGTAACTGGAAGCTACAAAATGAAAATGGTCTAGATGGTTATCATGTAAGTACCGTTCACTATAACTATGTCTCTACAGTTCAACACCGTCAGCAAGTCAATGCATCAAAAGGTGCCGAACTCGACACGCTCGACTACAGCAAATTAGGTGCAGGTGACTCAGAAACTGATGATGGCTGGTTTAGTTTTAAGAATGGTCATAGTGTTTTATTTAGTGACATGCCAAATCCGACAGTTCGTCCGGGCTACAGCACAGTTATGCCATATATGGTTGAAAAATACGGCGAAAAATATGCTGAATGGGCAATGCATCGTTTAAGAAATTTGAACTTGTACCCTAGCCTATTTTTTATGGACCAGATTAGCTCACAACTTCGTATTGTTCGTCCTGTGGCATGGAATAAAACCGAAGTCATCAGTCAATGTATTGGGGTTAAAGGTGAATCTGCTGAAGCACGCCGTAACCGTATTCGCCAGTTTGAAGATTTCTTTAATGTGTCGGGCCTTGGTACACCAGACGATTTAGTTGAATTCCGTGAGCAACAAAGAGGTTTTCAGGCACGGCTGGAACGTTGGAGCGATATTTCGCGTGGTTGTCAGTCTTGGGAATATGGCGCGACCAAAAACTCACAAGATTTAGGCATTCAACCCGTTATTACTGGCCGTGAATTTACCCATGAAGGACTCTATGTAAACCAGCATGGACACTGGCAACGTCTCATGCTCGACGGCTTAAATAAAAAAGCGCTGAAAATGCAGGATATTACTTTTGAAAACAATGCCGTAATGGATGAGGTGTAACCATGTCACAAGAACTACATTTTGCTGTATCTCAGTTTTTGTACAAAAAGGCAGAGCTTTGTGATGCTTATGACTGGGATGCCTACCTAGGGCTTTACGATGAAGATAGTGAATATCATATTCCACAGTGGATTGATGACCATAACTATGTTCAAGATCCAAATCAGGGCTTATCTTATATTTATTATGCGGACCGTACAGGCCTTGAAGACCGTGTATTCCGTATTCGTACCGGAAAAGCAGCCTCTGCAACGCCGTTACCACGTACTTTGCACAGCATAAACAACATTCGAGTTAAAACACTGGAAGATGGTCTTATCGAAGCAAAAGTTGCATGGCAAACGCTTTATAACCGTCAAGGTTTAGAAGGCTGTTTTTACGGACACGCTACTTATCTTTTACGCCAAACAGCAGATAGTTTCCGTATTCGTCGTCAGCACAGCATTTTGCTGAATGACAAAATTGATTCCGTTTTAGACTTCTATCACGTTTAAGGGGAATGAAAATGGGACATTCAGTTGCACTTAACTTTGCCGATGGCAAAACCTTTTTCATTTCGGTAAATAACGACGAATTGTTGCTTGATGCGGCAGTTCGCCAAGGAATTAACCTGCCGTTAGACTGCCGCGAAGGTGTTTGTGGCACCTGTCAGGGACAGTGTGAAACCGGCATTTATGAACAAGAATATGTTGATGAAGATGCATTAAGTGAACGTGATTTGGCCGAGCGAAAAATGTTAGCTTGCCAGACCCGTGTAAAATCCGATGCAGCTTTTTATTTCGATCATGATTCTGCTATCTGTAACGCTGGTGATACCTTAAAAATTGAAACCAAAGTGACTGCGGTTGAGCTAGTTTCTGAAACGACAGCAATCTTACATCTTGATGCAAGCAGTCACGCTGAACAACTTCAGTTTTTGCCGGGTCAATATGCTCGTTTGCAAATACCGGATACTGAAGACTGGCGTTCTTATTCTTTTGCAAATAGACCAAATGCGACCAATCAATTGCAATTTCTTATTCGTCTCTTACCAGACGGTGTGATGAGTAATTACTTACGTGACCGTTGTCAGGTTGGACAAAGCCTACTTATTGAAGCACCGCTTGGTAGTTTCTATTTACGTGAAGTAGAGCGACCGCTGGTTTTTGTGGCGGGTGGAACTGGTTTATCAGCTTTCTTGGGAATGCTTGATAACTTGGTTGATCAGCCTAACTCGCCTGCAATTCAGTTGTATTACGGCGTAAATAGTGAAACCGACTTGTGTGAACAACAGCGTTTACAGGCCTATGCAGAACAGCTACCCAACTTTAGCTATCACCCGATTGTGACTAAGGCAACGGAAACTTGGCAAGGTAAAGCCGGTTATATCCATGAGCACTTAAATAAAGATCAACTGGCCGAGCAAGCTTTTGATATGTATTTATGTGGTCCACCGCCAATGATTGAAGCCGTGAAAAATTGGTTAGATGAACAATCTTTGCAAAACTATCGTATTTATAGCGAGAAGTTTTTACAGAGCAATACATCACGTTGAAGTATAAATAATTTAAAAACCACTAAACCTGAAATCATTCAATATACTCTTATAAAGGGTATATTGAATTTTCGCATTTAAATTAAAAGTTTTTATATATCAATAATATAAAATAATGAATTCCGACAAAATAAATTGACCAGCTCACTCGGATTTGCTATAAATTTTGATAGATCTTAAGGAATAAGATCATGATGAGATTAACTTATAGCACCTTTTATATCCCCCTATTCTATTTCTCGAATGTATTAAATTGATAGTCAAAATCCGACTTAAAAATTTGAGAAAATCACAATAACTAGCGGTTAGATTGGTCTATATCTTGCTTATATCTCATTGTATTTTACGCTTAACTTAATTTTTAAGTGCCGTATTTACTTATTGCACAGTGAAAGTTTAAAGCTTTTGCAACATAGGTAAATACAGGAGTGAGCCAAAAGGGATAAATATGAACCAAGCCAACTCCCACGAACTCAATGGACGTCATTTTCAAAATGAGCCGATCTTTACCAATCATAATTTGGTGTTCGATCACCACGATTTAAGCGAAACCTGCCGCAATGTAGGCCAAATTTTTAAACCGCATGATCTTAAAATCTCTCATCAGAAGCGAGATTTCAGTGCAACTATGCACCATGTTAAAACAGGCGCATTGTCTATTAGCCGCTTGGAATATGGCGCGGATGTCATTATTGAACCAGATCATCTGGATAACTTTTACTTAATTCAGATTCCAACTCAGGGCTATGCAGAAATCGAGTTTGGTTCGCAAAAGTTCATTTCTTATTCTCAAGTTGCTTCTCTTATTTCTCCTCAGCAATCTTTACGTATGCGCTGGCATGCAAACTCACCACAGCTCATTCTAAAAGTGTCAAAGGATGATTTTACTTACCATTGCCGTCAACACATTGCGGATTCAGAGAATAACTTACTCATTTTTGACCCTAAATTAGATTTTTCTACCCAAGGTGGAGCCTATTTTTTACAGCTCGTTAGAACATTGATGGATGCTTTAGCATGTGATCAGCACCCGCTCCATCATCCATTAGCCTTTAAACAATTTGAGTCAAATCTATTTAATGCACTGATTTATGGTCAACCCAACAATGCATTACATAAGCTTGATCATTATAAAGAAAAAACGGTATCTCCTTATTTCGTGAAGCGTACAGAAGCCTATATTAAAGAACATTTGCATGAGCCGCTTAATGTCGAAATTCTGGCCGAGCATGCAGGCGTGAGCGTAAGAACCCTATTTACTGGTTTTAAAAATTATTTGGGGACAACCCCAATGTCTTATTTAAAAGAATTACGTTTTGAACAAGCCCATTTAGAGCTCATGCACAATGAAAATCTATCTGTCACTGACGTTGCATTTAAATGGGGATTTACCCATTTAGGCCGTTTTTCACAAGAGTACAAACGCCGTTATGGTGAGTTACCTTCGTCTACTCGCCGATCTGGTCAAAATGAAGGCTCAGGCTTAATTACTTCAATTTTTTCTTAAACTAAAAAATAGATAAAAGCCTTTTATATTTTTTGATATAAAAGGCTTTTTTTATGACTTAGAAATGATGAACATAACGAACTTGTAGTCGCGTACCTTCTGGGCGGTTTTCAGCGTCTTGCTCAAAATAAGCATTTGCAACCAAGTGATCATTTTTAGAAAAACTATACATCGCCCCCGGACCAATTGCCCAGACTTGCTCACGTCTACCTTTAACTTTTTCACCATCCACTTCAGTGTCAGTGATTTGTTTTAGCCAATAGCCATTTAGTCCCAAGCGGAACTGTTCAGTAATGGCATAGTCTGTTGCGAAGTTTGCATGAATTGCTTGCCCAGCTTGCATATCATTTGCACCTGCAAACGCATAGCTTGGGTCATCATTTTTAAAGTTATAGAGATAATGGATACGTGTTGACGCAGTCCATTTGGGATTAAACCAATATGTGGCAGCCCAATACGGGTCAAATGAAACAGCGTTATTACTTGGGTTAATATCTTTTTGCTGGTCGTATTCGCCAGTAGGTAAATTCACCTGAAACTCAAAACGATGTACAAACTTCGGCCCTTGCGCACCCATGACTGGATCGAACTGAATAAAAGGTCCGATCATAATATCCCCAAAGCCACTTTGGGCCTTAATAGCAGCATTATTCAAGCCATCATCCATGTCCATTTTGCTGACAAAAGGAATTAAAAAATTCATGCCTAAACTGGCTTTATCTTTTACTCGAACATTTGATAAATAACTAATCTGTTCAACCAGTACTTGATAATTTAAATCTGTTTTAGGTAAACCTAGTTTTTGCCCATTGGCATCGACCAGTTTATTGCTATCGTAATTTTGAAAATAGGTTTGAGCATACCAGCCGGGCCCTGCAGGTAATCCACCATCGAGAAAGCTAGTCATGCCTAAATTTACGGTCGGTAAATCATAGGCATATGTAACCCACGGCAAACCTAATAATGTCCCTGCTAAAAAGCCATGTTTAATTAAAGTGCTTTTCATCTTCTTATTTCCTATAAAAAAATCACGACCGGATTGATCGTGATTGTGGTGAATTAATGTGCTAATTCTGGATGCTCAGCGGCAATCCGATACTTTCCTGCGTGAAATACCAATGGTTCACCTTGGCGTTGTTGGTATTGTTCAATTTGACCAATAAAAATCAGGTGATCTCCGCCTTCATACTGATTTACATTGCGGCAAACCAAGGTTGCGAGTGCATCAGTTAAAATTGGCACGCCAGCATTGCATTGTTGATGAGCAATGCCTGCAAATTTGTCTTCGGCACCTCGAGCAAAATGTCCCGAAAGCTGATGATGCTCTTGTGCCAACATGTGAATAGCAAAATATTCAGCTTCTACAAAATCAGGCAAACTTGGCGCCGTTTTTGAAAGGCTCCACAAAATTAATGGCGGATCTAACGACAGAGATGAAAATGAATTGGCTGTCATGCCTATTTTCCGGCCATCTTTACCACGAGTGGTAATCACGGTAACGCCAGTTGCAAACTGACCAAGCAAATTACGAATTTCTCTTGGGTTTTCGGCATTAATCGCTTGTAAAGCTAAAGTGTCAATTGTGTCCATTTTTAAATCTCCCTTTGATATTTTGACCTTAGGCCACTTTTGCTGTGTTTTTTGAAGCTAAGAATGCTTGAGCCTGATTTGCATCAAACCACCACGGAGCAAAGGCGCGCGGGTCATCAAAGTTATTGGCCATAATTGAAGCAATGCTCTGGTTCTGGCTTGCAGCTGCTAGGAGTTCAACGACATGAGGCTCTGGTGGTAATAACAAGCTATTGGTCCAAGCCACGACTTTTTCTGCATAAGCCCAATAGCGTTCAAAAGTTTGAACCATCCATTGTTCGCTAAAGCTTTGATTATCATTGGCTAAAATGGCATCAAAATAGATCTTGCTACACTTAGCCGCATTGTTTGAGCCTTGACCGGTAATTGGATCATTGACCACTAAGGCATCTGCCATGCCAAAAATCTTTTTGCCAGACGGTAAGGTTAAAACGGGCTTACGTACCGTCGGCGGGAAACGCCCTGCCAAATAACCGCCAGCATCAGTTAATTCAACATTTGCGCAGCGTTCATATTCCCAAGGCACAAATTTCTTGAGTAAGTCCAGACTACAATGCAGGTGCTGTTCTGGTGTTTTCACATCTTGCCAACAGTCCATTGGCCCGTTTGGAATACCTTCAAACACCATAATGTCGCAAGACCCATTGATGGTTAGTGCCGGAAATGAAAAGTATTCCCCGACTTCAGGAATAATGTTAAAAGTCACACGTGAATAAGGTGAAATTGGCTTCATGTTTTTGACGTAGGTCAAAGCCAAAGCGCGCTGCGGTTTATCAAAAACACTTCGTACATTATCACGTTCAAACTGTTTAACAACTTCACCTTTACCAGCCGCGAGCAATACAAGCTCGTAGTCGTTTGCGAGTTGTTCTAACTCTTCTATTCCTACATCTTGAATCACCAATCGACCGCCACGGCGTTCAAATTCTTCCATCCAATATGGCATTTTGACGCGTTGATCGACCGATTGAGCGTAGCGCTCAAGACGAGCGCTCCATTCAAATGCTTTACCACCATTTTCAGGATTAACTAAAGCTAGCCCAATGCCTTCTACGGCTGGACATTGTTCTTCCCAGAAATTTAGTCCCAAGTCACGTTCAGTTTGTAAAGCGGTATGAAACATACACTGGCTTGACATGACTTTACCTTGACGGATTTCATCGGCAGTTCGGTTGGTAATCATGGTTACCTCGTAACCTGTATCTAATAACCCCAAACCAAGCTGTAAACCAGACTGTCCTGCTCCAACAATTGCAATACGGCGCATAATCTTCTCCATAATTTTCTAAATGTGCTTTTAAAACGCTGTGCTATTCGGCTAAACGTGGAATAGCGGGCTGTGATCCTTCAGGGCCCATTACTGAATAGCCACCGTCGACCGCATAATCTGCTCCGGTGACAAAACTCGCAGCGGATGACAATAAAAACAAAACAACATTGGCGACTTCTTCGGGATGACCCAATCGGCCTAGTAAGTGATAATCGGCTGCCACGCTATCGGCTTTTTCACGGTTATTACCGCTGACTTCTGCAATGACACGAGACCATGTCCAACCCGGAGAAACCGAATTGACGCGAATACCATCGGCAGCAAAA